>JAYKJC010000473.1:0-11168 GCA_035285885.1 Leptolyngbyaceae cyanobacterium
TGGCAACGCCTCGACAGGCTGAACTATCAACGCTTAATCTTGAAGCCGCCAATGTGCGCTGTGTGGATGGCTGGGTTACGGTTACCCCCACCCTTCGCACAACCCACTCACGTATCTACGCCTGTGGTGAGGCGATCGCCCCCCTCAGCAATGCTTCAACCGCACGGGAGCAGGTCGAAATTGCCGTGAAGAATGCGCTCTTTTGCGCCACACGTCGATGGGGCGATCGCCCACACCCATCGCTAATCCGCACGGTTCCCCCCTGTGGTCGTGTCGGTTTAACGGAAGACCAGGCCAACCATCGCTTCAATCGAAAGGTCGTGAAACTCACCGTCTCGCTACAAACAGAACAACCAGGAGTGACAGACAACCCGATGTGGACATCTCAAGAAGCCAGCTTTCTTGCTGTTATCGTCCATCATCGTGGGGCGATTGTGGGTGCTCAGTGTGTGGGAGAAGCCGCAGAAGAACTTTTAGCCTTGTTCTCTGTAGCAATCGATCAAGGGTGGTCAATTGCTCGACTCTGTTCAGCTCAGGGGGCGTTCTTTGTCAGATCAAGCGCGAATCCATCAGGGTTCTGCGCGGATGTGCTGCACCGATTGCTCCTGAAATGGCAAGCAAAGAGTGTGAACATCAACCCCATGAAGCGTAATGTTCTAGAACTGTTGATGAATTGGCAACGTGACTGGAGTCGGGGGTAAGAGGAAGCTAGGTTATGAAGCCCGCTCTGCAAGAATCACACGACTTCCCACGAGCCGAAGCGATCGCCATAATACGCTAGCACCCTCTCGACTTGCTGCTGCGCTAACTGGTGAGGACTGTATTGATAAGAAATCCAGAGTCCTCCCACTTGACTGGTTAAATAATCAAACGTTTGAGACGACTGAGGTAAAAGCCCTGCATTGACACCATCGATTTGACGCAAGTGTGCAGCGATTTCTCGATAGACGGCAAGCGGCAACCGAGGACATCGAATGCGGTAATCTGCGGCGGCTGTCGAAGAGGTGACCTGAGAATCAGACGGTGGCTGCTGCTCAGAAGCACTTTCTCTATTTGCACCTGTGGAATCTTGTTTTGTACTCGATACGTCTGGCATGGGTCTCATTCAGTCTGTTTCTTTACTATCCGCTGGCACTGGCAGCGCACAACAGTTGACCTGATCGAGACACACCTTTCCCCATTGCAACGCCCACCGCACCAGCTCCACACGATTGCTTGTAGCGGTCTTCGTCAAAATGTTGCTGATGTGGTTATCAACAGTTCTTTTACTAATTTCCAGCTTTTCTGCAATTTCTTGGTTGGTCAAACCAGCCGTCACAAGCTCAACAATCTGCAACTCACGGTCAGATAGTACTCCCTGAGTGAGGCGATCGCTCCCTTCCGTTATAGAACTTTTACTCATGTATATTTACCTAGTCCCTCTATTTATTCTAAGTCGATATTGAGGAATCGATGAGGGATTGTTTGAGAATGCAATAAAGTAATGCGCAGCGGGACAATGAGCCATAGGGCACGAGACACCGCAGGATTCTTATTGATGGATTCACATAGTCAGGAATAGACTTCATCTCAACCTCATCAGGGAGCGAGTATCTTTTGAGTAATTGTAGGGATGGCGACCCGTTTCTATCGTGGCTAGATTCGTAGCTACTGTAGAGAATACGCAATTAGCCAGGTGCGCATGTGCTCGGTTTTCTGGTACTTAAGTTTTGGGTACCTATGGGGACATTCTGTCCCGCTGATGCACCAACCACATTCCCACTTGCGCGTACAAATCGCACGTATAGGTTGTACGTCAAATCGCACGTATAGGTTTGCACGCATAGCTTGCGTCACCGTTCCTTCCCTCAGTCTTTGCCCGAGTCCCATGACTGGTTTTATGTGATGTGTCGAACGATTCTTGTCACTTCGTTTACTACCTGGAAATCGCACCAGCCATCCAATTCTTCAGATGACTTGTTAGAACTCATTTCCAGGCATCCAGATGTTACACGGTCATCTCTACATTTCCTCCGCAAGGTGCCGGTTCACTTTTCCTATGCACCCTCTTGCGTGATTCATCACATTCAAACGATAGAACCAGACATCGTGATTTGCTGTGGCATGAGCGAAAAACATCAGACGATGAATATCGAATCTAGAGCCATCCGAGCAGGCCAAATCCAGTATACGGGGGTGGATTTGGTGCGTCTCGTTGACGGTCTAAAAATGACGCGAATCAGCCACAATGCGGGGCGATATGTTTGCAATAGCCTTTATTTTGATGTGTTAGATTTTCTTCGCCACTATCACAAACCAGTCCTGTGCATCTTCGTGCATGTTCCACGCTTGTCCTTGGAGAACCAGGCATGGGTTGTCAGCGATTTTCTATCGATTCTCCATCGGATGGAGTCACTTCCCGTATCCTCGATACCGATTTGTGCGCCGGTTTAATCTGTTTGCCACAAAACCTGTGTGCTACAAAAACCATGTGCCACAAAAACCGTTGTGTTACAAAACCTATGGGCCACAAAACCTGTGTGCCACAATAGGTTGGGCTATTGAGCAGAGCCGGCTAAACAAATCGATTGGTCAAAATCGATTCAACACAACCAATTGAACAGAAGCGATTGAACAGAGTCAATTCAGCAGAAATGATGAAACCAGCCGTTAAGCCAGAGGCTAAACTAGACGCTGTTTGTGTGAATTATCTGTTTACGTCAAGTCCGTTTTCGGTATCGAGAGTTCCATACAGAAAGGCGATCGCCCATGAAGCTACCGTTTGGTCGTTCATCCAAGCAGGCACCTGAATCTTCTCCACCTCCATCCACTGACGAATCCACGGGGTTAGGAACCTTTGGAGGCGTATTTACTCCATCCATTCTGACGATTCTGGGGGTCATCATGTACCTCCGGTTCGGCTGGGTGGTGGGCAATGTGGGGCTGATAGGGACGTTAATCATTGTCACCCTATCGACCTCGATTACATTTCTGACCTCACTCTCCGTATGTGCGATCGCCACCGACCGAGTCGTTCGGGTAGGCGGAGCCTACTACATGATTAGCCGCAGTCTGGGCATCGAGACCGGAGGTGCGGTGGGGATTCCCCTCTACATTGCCCAGGCGCTATCGGTGGCGCTCTACACCCTGGGGTTTGCAGAAAGTATGGTTGAGGTGTTTCCCAACCTGAACCAGGTTGGGGTGGCCCTGCTCACGACGCTCTTTGTGGCTATTCTCGCCCTGACCTCTGCGAGTCTGGCCATTCGCACCCAGTACATCATCATGGCGGCGATCGCCCTATCCCTGATATCCCTTGTCTTTGGCCCTTCGTTACCGGGGGTTGACGCTCAAGGACTCGCCATTCCAGATACAGAAGAATCGTTTTGGGGCGTCTTTGCGGTGTTTTTCCCAGCGGTGACGGGCATCATGGCGGGGGTCAACATGTCGGGAGACTTGAAAGAACCTACCCGCTCCCTGCCCGTCGGTACGCTGGCGGCAGTGGCGACGGGCTATGTGATTTACATGGCCTTACCGCTGATTCTGGCGTTTCGCGTCGATACTGAAAACCTGTTGAATGAACCCCTCATCATGGAGCAGCTCTCTTTTTGGGGACCCGCCATTTTGTTAGGGGTATGGGGTGCAACGCTATCCAGTGCAATTGGCAGCATTTTAGGAGCCCCACGCGTCTTGCAAGCCCTGGCGCGAGATGGGGTGTTGCCGCGCTCGCTCAAGATGCTTGGCAGTGGGAGCGGCAAAAGTGACGAGCCCCGCATCGGCACAGCCGTGACGCTTTTTGTTGCTGCGGCAGCTGTCTGCATTGGCGATCTCAACTTGATCGCTCCGGTGCTGACGATGTTCTTTCTGACGACCTATCTGGTTCTCAATGTGGCGGCTGGCATTGAAGGGTTTCTCCAAAGCCCGTCCTACCGCCCAACGTTTCGCGTCCATTGGGGACTCTCCATGCTGGGGGCGGTCGGGTGCATTTCGGTCATGTTTCTGATTAATGCGATCGCCACAGTCGTTGCGGCGATCGTTTCCCTCGGCATCTTTATTTGGCTCCAGCGGCGAGAACTGGAAGCGACCTGGGGAGATGCTCGCCGGGGCTTGTGGATGGCCCTCCTGCGCACAGGAATTCTTCAGCTTGATCATGAAGATGACACCAAAAACTGGCGACCTCACATTCTCACCCTATCGGGTTCTCCGTCCCGCCGCTGGTCGCTGGTCGAATTCGCCAACGCCCTGACCCATAATCGGGGCCTGGTAACCGTGTCGAGCGTCTTACCGAGCGGATCGCGCGATATGGGTCGCCAAGCCGACATGGAGGCCACCATCCGAGATTATCTCGAACGCCGAGGTGTCCGCGCCCTTGTTCGCTTAACAACGGCTCCAGATCCTTTTGAAGGAGCGCTTCAGCTGGTTGAAACCTACGGAATTGGCCCCATCGTACCCAACACGATTCTCTTAGGAGACAGCGAAGCCCCCGATCGTCGCCAGAGTTACTGCAACCTCATTGCAGAAACTAACCGAGCCCGACGCAGCGTTATCATTCTCCGAGAAAATGCAGAAAAGCAATTCGGCAACTACCAGCGCATTGATGTGTGGTGGGGAGGCATGCAGGGGAACGGTGGCTTAATGCTGTTGCTCGCAGACCTGTTGCGCAACACCATTGAATGGCGAAATGCTGACATCATGCTAAAGCTCGTGGTACCTGATGCTGCTGCCGCAGATGCCGCCCACACCAACTTAAACGAAATCATTCAGCAGCTCCGAATCGACGCCATTCCCAAAGTGATTGTGGCCAACGGGCGTCCATTCGATGAGATTTTGAAAACCTCATCAGGATTTGCCGATCTCGTCTTCTTAGGCATGGCCGATCCAGATGCCATTGAACACTATCCCGATTATTACGAGACGCTTCAGAAGCGGGCGGCACACTTGCCGACAACCGCATTTGTTCTGGCCACGACTGACTTTGCGTTTACTGATGTCCTTTCAGAAAAGTAAAAAACAGGACTTGTGCGAGTCCTCCATATCTAGCGCATTTTTGTGGGTGGTGGCAGGCGACCGTATGTGTTTAGCGTTCTCTAATTCTGGCTCCTTGCCTCTGGCAGGGAGTCGCTGCGGGAGCCTCCGGTTCCAATTCGAATGGGAGCCAGAGGCTCTAGCGGGCATTCCCAGCGAGACGCTGGGAACAAGAAATACAAAAGTTCAGGGAGGAGGGGCGATCGCCCCTCCTCCCTATTTCGTTAAGGATTTGACAGTCTAGAGAAAGCGCTAGAAGACTGGGTCAGCTCCTAAAGTTCTCCGCGAATTTCTTCGATCACGCCATCTTTGAGCAGAATCTCAACCTGCATCTTCTTCACTAAGTTATCGCCTTTGTTAACCGTAAAGAAGCTTTCGAGCTGGCCTTGCCCTACTTCTTGATCCATCTCCAGCATTTGCACTTGCTGAAGCTGTTGCAAAGCTTGATTCTTTTTCTCTAGAATCTTGCTCTTATTCTGATTCACCTGGTTTTGAATGCTCCCAACCTGCTGAGCGATCACCGGATCTTCACCTTCAGCCTTCTTTTGAACCTCTGCGATCGCCCGTTGACCTTGAGTTTCGAGCTGCTGAAGTTGTCCGTCAAGGCGATTGATTTGGTTTTGGAGCTGGGTCTGTACTTCTTCTTTCCAGCGAGGGGTGACTACCACCTTGATGTTGATAGCCCGTTTTAGTAATAGCTGTGATCCTAGATCCATAGTTCCTCAATAGTTAAAAACGTTCCATACTGAGCGGCATGCTAATGCTTTCGTTTCTCAGTTGCAGAATGACTTCTGTCTAGAAGTTGCCCCTCATTCTTTAATAAGTAACATCACCGACATAAATCGCCATTCAATTCAATCATCTATGAGAAATGCATTGGACTTTCTATGGAAAGACAAGCACTCTACTCACATTCCCATAGAAGCTACACATTCGTTCACTGATAACGTGAATCCATGGACGGTTAATCGACGTTTATTGGTCGTATATCGCGTCAATCATACCTCGATAGCGTTCCATAACAACATTGCGGCGAATTTTTAAGGTTTGCGTCATCATTCCGTTCTCGATTGAGAAGGGCTCAGGGAGAAACTGGAAGGCAGCAATGCGATCATCGGGGCGATAGCCTGGGCGATTTTTGACTTCCCGGTTGAGTTCTTTGCGGAACAGAGTTTGAATGGCAGGGTGGCTGAGCGCACTGAGCGACACTGTTGATGCCGTTGTGACTTGGGTCGTTCCCCCTTGTGACGCCCCGCCTGAGCTGTCGGACTCCAGGGTAATCTGCTGGCTATCTGCCCATTTTTCCAGAGCTTCAAGATTCGGAACGATGAGGGCTCCCAGAAACTTTTGGTCTTGGCCGACAAGCATAATCTGGTCAATGTAGGCACTGCGAGCACAGGCATCTTCAATGGGCTGAGGCTCAATGTTTTCGCCATTGGTCAACACGATGGTGTCTTTGGCTCGCCCGGTAATGGTCAGATCGCCGTTATCCGTCATCCATCCCAAATCCCCACTGTCAAACCATCCGTCTGGGCTGATGGCTTTTTGGGTCGCTTCGGGATTTTGATAATAGCCCTGCATGACCTGAGGCCCCCGAATCAGGATCAACCCTTTTTCTCCAGGCTTGAGGGGGGTACGAGATTCCGGATCGACGATGCGAATTTCAGTTTGGTAAACCGGAGGCCCGGAGGTTCCTCGAATGTTGCGATGGGGCACTCGGACGTTGGTAATCGGCGACGTTTCGGTCAGTCCGTAGCCCTGCAAAATCTGGACATTGATGATTTCAAAAAAGTTGTCCAGGTGCTTGGCAAAGGAACCGCCGCCGCTGATGAGGTACTTCACCTGTCCGCCTGTGGCTTCGCGAATTTTTCGATAAACGATGCGATCGCCCAACGCGTGAATCGGAGCCAGAGCTGCATAGGACACCACCGCCTTCACCTGATCCGCCAGGGAAGGCTTGAGATTATCAAGATTCAGTCTTTGAAGCGTCCTCCGAGCGTCAATAAATCGCTGGCTATTGGAGAGGAAAAATTGAATGAGTTTCTGTTTTTTCTCAGGCTGTTCTCGAAACTGTTTTTGAATCCCTTCGTAAATCGATTCCCAGATGCGGGGAACGCCAACCATGTAGTGAGGCTTGTAGGTTTTCAAATCCTGTTTGATGAAGCGAATGGAGGTGTAAATTTGCGTACAGCCCTGAGCCAGCACGAAATACTCGAACGTTCGCTCATAGGAATGCCAACTCGGCAACAGGCTGAGGACGCGATCGCCCGTTACAGGTTGCACCACTCGGGTCGCCGCCTCAATTTGGAATAGAAGATTGCCGTGGCTCAGCATCACACCCTTGGGACGACCGCTGGTTCCTGAAGTGTAGATGAGGGTTGCCAAATCATCCCGCTGCCGCTGAACGGGGTGAAATGATGCGGACGAACCCAGTTGAAGCAGTTGGTCAATCGTCAAGACTTTCACTCCCGCTGTGTCCTCCGGCGGCTCACCGGAGAGGAGAATCACAAAGGCTAAGGGGCGATCGCCAATGCCTTCCTGGATTTTTTGATAGGTGGCCCAATTCTCAGCGACCAATCCCATACTGCCGCTGTGACCGTAGATATAGATGAGTTCGTCTCGATCGGCTTGAGAACTGCGCACCGCATTCACCGCACCCGCTGCCATGATGCCCTGGTCGGCAATAAACCAAAGGGGACTGTTGTCTGAAAACAAAGCGATGCGATCGCCCGGTGCCACCCCCAGCGACTGCAAGCCCGCCGCAAACTGAGTGATTTGTTGATAAAGCTGTTTATAGGTGAGTTTGCGCTCAGGTGAACTGTGAGGATCGTGCAGCGCAACAATCTCATCACCAAAAATATCTGCACGGTGAGGCCACAATTCTGATAGCGACCCTAACGAACTGTAAGAAGAGACAGACAGATTACTCATGGATCAATTCACCGATTTATATGGGCGTTACAGCAGCATTAAGCCTTAGGGCATTCATCTCAAGAAATGAGAAGACTCATCTCTACAGCATTGTGCCCATTATCCTATGGAGTCGGAGGAAGTCGGCAATGAGATTTGTAGGGCCGTTTGTACCCCATATCCAAATTTCATCACCGCCTGAGAACCTTCTAGGATCCTTCTCTTATAGAACTTTGAACACATGACCGTTCTATCAACCTAGCGTTTGAGCGTTAGAATAATCGATTGGGATAGACAAAATGATGACCGTCTCTATCCAATGGTTTTTCCAATGATAATGATGGGTAGTCCTTAAGAAATAGGGATACTTGAAGAAGATGTGGGGATAGTTGGGCGCAACCTGCCTGCCTAAACCTCCCCTTAGGCTAACCCCCAGTAACAATGAAGTGTTTACCTTAATGAGGAAAATTTTTATGGTGCGCGCAGTGTGGAACGGAGCCGTTATAGCCGAAAGTGACCAGTGTGTCGTTGTTGAAGGCAACCAATATTTTCCCCCAGATGCCATCAACGCAGACTACTTTAAGCCCAGCAATAAAACAACGTTTTGTCCCTGGAAAGGAACCGCCCACTATTACTCTCTAGAGGTTGATGGCAATGTCAACCCCGATGCCGCATGGTATTACCCAGAACCCAAAGAAGCCGCCAACCAAATCAAAGGATATATTGCCTTTTGGCGCGGAGTCAGTGTTGAAAGCTAAGATTTGGGTACGTTAACCTTTGAACTCATACCAACTTTGAGTTTCATACCAGCTGAATCCCTTACTGGTGCAGATTCTATTGCAGAATATAGTACGCAGTCTATCGGGCAGAATTTCCTCTGATAGAATTCATCTGGTTCATTTTGACCTTATCTATAGAACCCTAAAATTGATGCAGTCCTCGAGTCCACCCGTCCCAGTGTCTAGCCCTGTTGCGATTACCAGTTTGCCATCCCCCCTCGCGGATACTGCCGCGTGTCCCCGTCGCACACGCCTGCACATCGACCTTTTGCTACTGGCAATTGAGGCGCTTGATTTGGGAGGGTCGGAAGCCCTGCTGAAAACAGCAAAAGATTTAGAACTCCAGGGCATCATTGAGAATCGTGTGGCACTTTGGCGACTGCGCAGCACCAATCCTCTGAGACGCGGCAGTCAGCGTCGTTCGATGAGCCTTGATGAAGCACGGGCTCTGGTTGTCATCACCTGTCATCTGGCAAAGCGGCTGACGGTGCTGATTCGGCAACTGCTGCTAGAGCATCAGCGACTCGTTGAAAAAGACCTGTCGCCCGATCATCATTTTCGGTTATCTCACTATCTTGAACGGTTCCGGGCTCACTTCCGCTCGCGGATGAATCCCAAGCGGGCAGGTGTTATGGCTTACAGCACCGATGAGAAGTTAAATGACTTAGCCCTTAGTCTGTTGTCGCAGCTTTTGTTCTGTACGGGAACATCCGGGCCTCAGCGGCTTTGGAGCAGTTTATTTGATGGAGAAATTGCATGACCATTCAGCGCCAATATAGTTTGCCCAACTGTCGGCTTGTGTTGGAAGGATGGGGTGATGGTGCCTCCGCTTCGTCCGATTTTATGGAAGGGCGTCCGGTCATGACAATTCTGACAAATGCAGAATGTCACTTCTCTGGTCAAGAAAAGCCGTTGTCGGGCGATCGCGAGTTTCTAGAAAATCTGATCGTCAGCGTCAATCAGTACGCCCAGCAGATGCTGAGTGGGGTGACTCATCCCATTGGCCAGAAAAGTGGGGCAGCTCCGTTGATTCACTTGAGTCAGACGGATCCCTCGCACCATCGGTTAACGATGCAGGGGGCTCAGACCAACGGCAAGGCAGCGAGCAGCGACGCGAGTGGCGAGAACCAGATGGTGCTCTCCACAGTTCAACTCTTCGATTTGGTTGAGGCCATCGACCAGATGATCGCTGATGCACAAACGCTGCCAGATTTATATCTTGATCTCACCCCTGTCCCCAAGCGGGGTGCCGTGTCTCAAGAGCCCGTTACCAGTCGCATCATTCCAGCGGCTCTGGGGGTGTCAGGTTTGGCGATCGCGGCGATCGCCCTCTTCTTCATTCCTGTGCCTGAGTTTGAGATCACAGAGCCGGAAATCCAAACTGAGGAGTCGTTGGAGAATGGACTCACACCCGGCGTCGAACCCGGATCAACCCCTGATTCTACCGGGCAAGACCCCGAAGAACCCGCTGATTCTTCCCTCTCTGAAACTCCATCATCAGACGCGTCATTACCCGATGAGGCGAGCACCGACGAGGCGGGTACCGAAGGAGCAGATACAGATATTCCCAGTCAGGAAGAAATCGAAGAATTATTTACAACAGCAACTCCGATTGCGGACTCCGATCAACTGGATGACTTGACGGCTGAACTCCGTGAAACCATTGTCGATGCGTGGAACCAGCCCGCAACTTTTGAAGAAAATTTGGAATATCGCGTTGGGGTTTCTGAAGATGGGCAGATTGTTGGGTATAGGTACGCCAATGATGCGGCGCTAACCTATGCCAATGACATCCCTCTCGGCGATCTGACGGTCTTCCCTTCGTTGGACAGCCTCAGCGAAGATGCCCCCATAGCTCAATTCAGGGTAGTCTTTTTGCCCAGTGGAGTCGTTGAGGTGAGCCCCTGGTATGGTCGGCTCGGCGACGATGGCGATTCTTAACCCCAATGCTCTATACCCTACTGGTAGGGGCAAGGCAATGCCTTGCCCCTACCAGTAGGGAATTCCTTGTTCCCAGCGAGACGCTGGGAATGCCCGCGGGAGCCTCTGGCTCCCGTTCAAATAGGAGCCAGAGGCTCCCGCAACGGTTCCCTGCCAGAGACAGGGAACCAGAAATACTGGTAGGGGCAAGGCATTGCCTTGCCCCTACACATATGGCGCTTTGTGCAACTAAGCCTAACCTCCAGTGTGTTGATGTGAGCGCTTGATGTAAGCTCTGAAATCATTACTGGGACTGGAAATCAATCGATTCTAGCTTGAGGGCCATTCCAGAAATGTTCTGCGAGATGTCCGTAGGCCACAGGCTGATCCTCAACGGATGCAAAGCTGCTGTTGTTGACATCAACGGCCACCAGCGGCCATTGCTCATCACCTAGCTGTCCAGCACGAAACAGAACATGATTTGGGTTATTTTGGCTCCAGCCCAGCAAGACGGCATTTGAGTATTGGAATGGACGTGGGGCGATCGCCCGCATGGTA
>JAYKJC010000474.1:0-2869 GCA_035285885.1 Leptolyngbyaceae cyanobacterium
ATGCCCGTGGGCTGAAGCTGATGCGGCTGGGGGTGGAGGCAGCGGAGGTGCCTGGGCGGCTGCAGGTCAGCGTTGAGCGGTGGCGGGAGATCGTGGAGGCTTGTAGTCAGAGGGTGGTGGCGATGGATGTTGTGGAATTGAATTAAACCCCAAGACAAGAGCAGAAGCGGGTAGAAGCATTGGCATAGGTGGCGATCGCAGCTCCCATCTTCTGCATCTTGATGCTAGGCCCTACTCGAATGATTAACTGATGGTTCGTCCATTTGCATGTGCCTTTCGATCTTTGCCGATCGGCATATTAAAACCACAAGAAGATCCCGGATTCGGTCGGCCCACTCATCAATGGTTTCAATATTTACGCTCAAGACTTCTCCATCTCTCTCGTCCATATTGTGTACGACGAGATTGCGACGCAAACAAACCTGAGCGATTACCGGCTCTGACTTCTTGAGAATATAGTCATCGATAGCGAGATTACATATAGACAGCATTTGTTTTATGTCGGCAACTCCTTGTATGCTTGTTCTTTGCAGTGTTGCGTTAAGCCTTGACGAAATCTTTTGGACCAAAGCAGCCTCCGTATTAACTGCAAGTTTTGACATGGCGATGCTGCTCATTATGCCTTCCCCAGTATTCGCCTCTTGTAGCACTGCCTCAAGTGCAGATGTCGTGATTTCTTGTCGCGCCAAGAACCATTGAATAAGAATCTTGGGATCTGCGGCGGCTGTGCTAAAAACAAATGAGCGCGTTATTTCTTCAACCATCGAGTGCAGAAAAACAACAGCCATCCGGTTGATTTCATCGCAATGCAGTCTCGCATCGTCTGAAGCATAATTGGAAATATCTTTAATCTCGCGTGGACCGTCAAAGGCTTGGAAGTGATCCTTTATGATGGTAGATGAAAGCGTTAACCTGTATAACCTGGTCATGGCTTCATCAATTTTCCCCACATGAAACAATTGGTTTGCAGAGTATCCCAGGCCGCCCAGTTGCTTTATTTGCGACAAAAATCCTGAATTCATAGCTGTTTGTCAAATCCAGGTAGCTTAGCGCTCATCATCACCCGCCCGCAACAGGTCTTACTGGTACAGGCTGATTTTGCCGCGGGTCGGGTGATGATGTTGTTAGACCGGCCCACCCAAGGCTAGAGTCACTTGATGGAAAGGCTTGAAGCGTTCAACCCACAGCGGCTTCAATGGTGCATGACCGATGCACAGGTAGGCATTGATGACCTAGCCCATAGCGTCGGAATCTCAGAGCGGACACTTGCTAGGGCAATTGAGGGTGAGATCGGCCTTACATTTCTTCAGCTCCAAAAGCTCGGGAAATACTTTGGAAGAACGCCCCTGTTTTTCTTAGAGGAGGGAATTCCAGAGCCACAACAGATTAGAAGTCCACAGTTTCGCACCCTTCTCAACCAGCATCAAAACCTTGATCAAAAGATCAAGCGAATCATTCAGTTAGCCGAATGGCAACGAGCAGCATACATAGACCTACTTGATGAATTAGGGGCTGACGACCGTATCGAGTTTGATCCTCCCGACCTCACACATTCCACGCCACTTTTGGGTGCGAGCCAAGCAAGGCAATGGCTGAAAATTGGTAGTGAGCATACATTCGATGAGTTCCGAAGTGCGATTGAGCGGCGCGGAGTTCTTGTGTTTCGTACCAACGGTTATGCCGGTAAATGGCAGATTCCAGCCACTCACCCAACGATTGGCTTCAGCTTATACCATGGCTCGTATCCAATTATCGTCGTGAGAAAAGAGAGCGTGGAGGCACGTCAAACCTTCACACTTGCCCACGAGTTGGGACACCTACTGCTATTCCGAGAAAGCACAATCGACAGCCACGCGAGCTTGACTTCCCACGCTCGCAAGGAGCGCCTTGCAAACGAATTTGCGGGGCACTTCTTGATTCCTCAAGACTATCTGACTCAGATAGACGTATCAAGTCTTTCAGATGAACCTGAAGTTCTCGAATCACAGTTGCAAAGCTACAGGCGTCTGTGGGGCGTAAGTACTGACACGATCCTGATTCGATTAATTACATCTAATCAGTTGGCGCAAGCAGTCTACGATGACTTCAGGGAATGGCGGGAGACGCGTCCTGCCGAACAAAGTTCTGGTGGGAGCCGCGAGTGGAGACACCGCGAGCCAAAGCACATCCTCGGTGACCCGTACGTTCGCGCTGTGCTCCATGCACTTGATACAAATAAGCTAACGCTAGTAAAAGCATCGAAATACCTCGATGACCTGAAGCTGGCCGATCTCAAGCTGCTGGAGCGCCACTATGCGAGTGCTTGACGCATCGTCTGCGCTGCACGCATGGGATAACTATCCGATCGAGAACCTGCCAACACTTTGGTTGTGGCTTGAATCAGAGATCGCGGGGGGAAGAATTGTTATTCCGCGTGTTGCGTTGGATGAAATTGGTCACATCAGCCCCGAATGTCGTCAATGGCTCCATGACATTGATGGGTTCATGCCCATAGAGGTGGATAACATTGTCGCCTCGCACGCTCTGCTCATCAATGGTGAGATCGGAGTACAGAACGATCAGTATGGCAGCGGTGTTGATGCGAACGATGTAATTATTGTCGCCACTGCTAAAGCCCGCGGGTTTGCTCTCGTCAGCAACGAATCTAGGCAGCCATCTCTACCCTCAAACATGAAGAACTATAAGATTCCGGCCGTTTGTAATTTGCAGCGTGCCAGCGTTCCTTGTATCAATTTCGCCGGTCTAATTAGGGCTTCCTGAATAAGGCCGGATCCATTGCAGCGCAGTGGATCTCAGCAGTTTTTAGAGCTAAAATGTGCGAAAACGGGCGGATCTGAGCCCAAAAGCAGCCCGGAGTTTTCCACATGTA
>JAYKJC010000475.1:0-4550 GCA_035285885.1 Leptolyngbyaceae cyanobacterium
TTGCTCCGTTGACCGTCGATTTAAATGACCTCGCCATCGATGTCAAAGGCTTATACGACGGGGGAGTGAACGGACAAATTGTCGTGAGAGGAACCGCCCTCGCCCCTCGCATTGGTGGGCAGGTGACTCTGTCCAATGGGCAGGTGTCGCTGCCTGATCCCACCGTGCTAGGCGTTGCGACTGCGCCCCAAGAAGAACCGAATCCGTTTGCAACGTTGTTCTCGCCTCCAGAACTTGACGATCTGAAAGTTGTGTTGGGTAACCGTCTGCTCATCACCCGTGCGCCCATTCTCAATTTTGTCGCCACGGGAGAACTCACAGTCGATGGCCCGCTGAACGATTTCCGCAATTTGATGCCAGACGGGTTGATTCGACTCCGCAGCGGGCAGGTGAATGTGTTTACCACCCAATTTAATTTGCTGCGCGAGCGAGAGAATGTGGCGATATTTCGTCCCAGTGATGGCCTCGATCCTTTTCTCAATGTGCAGTTAGCCACGTCAATTCTCGAACAGACGCGATCGCCCATCCCCACTTCGACAGCGTTCCCTCGATCTGAAGTGTCGGAGGTGATTGATGCGTCGGCGAACGATTTTGGTGGAGTAGAAACGATCCGGGTGCAGGCCACCGTCGTCGGCCCTGCGAGCCAGATCTTTGAAAACCTGGAATTGACCAGTAGTCCCAGCCGCAGTGAGAACGAAATCATTGCACTCATCGGCGGAGGATTTGCAGACACCCAGGGACAGGAAGGCAGCAACTTGGCGATCGCCAGCTTAGCGGGCACCGCACTGTTCACCAGCATTCAAAACTTGCTCAGCAACGCCTTGGGCATCAGCGATTTTCGCATCTTCCCGGCGGTCATCACCAATGATGAACGAGAAGACGAAGGCGACAACCCCACATCGACGCTCGGCATTGCAGCCGAGCTAGGCGTTGACATCACCAGTGATTTATCGGTGTCAGCTTTGCAGTTCCTCACCCTCGAAGAACCGACCCAGTTCAACCTGCGCTATCAAATCAACGACGAATTACGGCTGCGGGGAACGACCAACTTCTCCGATGAAAATCGACTCGTACTGGAATTTGAAACTCGATTTTAGAGGAAATATAGCGATGTGCATTCACATTAAGCACAGGCACAGTTTTGTGGGGCGCGGTGCGCCCACAAAACTGTGCTTAACCTCAGCGCACAGCGCTGTAAAGACAGTGCTGATTGGCAACGCCATTCAATTTCTGTTCCTATGCAATCTCATGCATAGACAGAATTAGCTAAACTCGGATGTTCCGCCGAAATTGGAGGCAGTTCCTCCAGAATTCTGAATCGAATATGGTTCAGGGCCAAGTCCCCGATTGATAAATCTTCTGGCTTGTCAGGAGCCTGAATTTTCTCAAAAGACACGCCCTTTCCAATTTCAATGTGATACCAGGCCAACCCCATGAAAAACCGAGTCGGGTATGGCCCTCGCTCAACGACATCATCCACATTCGACTCCATCGGCAACCATCCTCGACCGGGCACATAAAACTCCAGCCACACGTGATTGAAGTCAGGTTCGAGGGGAATGTGGCGAAGATCCTGCTGCTGAGGGCATTTGTATCGTCCAATAGTGCGGCAGGGAATGTTGTTGAGTCGCGCCAGGGCAAGCAACACTCCCACATATTCGCCACAGGAACCGATGCCTCGCTCTAAGGCAATATCAGGCGTGTCAATATGGGGTCTGATTCCGTAGGAAAGGCGATCGTAGACATAGTTGCGAATTCTCAGCATTTTGCGGAGCAGGTTGGTCTCTGTGCCTTTCGCTTCCTGGGCGGCTTGCCGAATCGTCGGCGTGTCCATCGACAAATCATCGTCGTCTACAAGATATTGAGCAGCGAAGTCAATAGGGAGCGCAGGAATGTTGGCAACATCGTCAGGCGTGAGATGATACTTGATGCTTCTCACCTCAATCAGAGCCTTCCAGCCAAAAATTGCGCCTTGATTCGGCTCAAGCGAATCGAATCGGAAAACGGCGATGCGCTGTCCGTTTTGCTCTTCTTCGGTAAATGGCAGGCCAAAGGGCTCGACACTCAATACCTTCTGACGAATGGTTTCTGACGGAAGAGCAATGCGCCATTCAAGATTTTTGAGGGCGATCGCATCCAACGGCAACATCTCCTCCACATAAGACATTTCGATCAGATAGCCATTGGAGAGCGTGTAGGATTCCTTTTCGTTAATGTAAATGTGGAGTGGATGAATGAAGGTCTTCTGTCGGAAGGTGAGTTGATACGGGTCTTCTGCATTCGGATCATCCCGAATGTACGGTTCTTCAAACGCATAGGCGACATATAGAATGTCTTGACCCGTGTGAGGTGAGGGAAGAAACGCAATACCCGTCGGAGTGCTGTAAGGGGTTAAGAGGCTGAAGCGAATTTCTCCCGTGGCGCGATCAAGGCAGTAGACGGTTTGTTCTGTGCGATCGCTCACCCACAGCTCATCATCCCGAATGCAGAGATTCTCAATGCCCACGCCCGGTTGGGGAAACTTCGTAATCTTTTGCCGAGACTGACGCTCAAAGATGTGAATATACCCGGATTTTTGGCAAGTGACGTAGACGGTTGAACCATGCACCGCAACGCCATTGACTGGATAGGGAAGCGTGACAAACTGCCGAGGCGTCGGATCGCTCAGCGTACTCCAACACACATCATGGCCTCTCGTAAACCAAATCGTATTTCCGTCAATCGCTAACCCATTGCAATCCAAATATTCCTCTACATGGAGTGGATTGAGCAACGTCGTGTCATCGGTTTGACAATTGACTTTCAGCAGGTACCCCCGAATGGAATCAAGAGCCATCAGTGCATCGTTGAAGGCTGCAATTCCATGCAGTGCGTAGGCACCAATTGGACGAACCGTGCGTCGTTGAGGATCAGCCTCATGAGAACTAGGCGTAGGATGCGACATAACTAGAAAGTAATCGTCAGAGTTGATGCGGAAACTTAAACTTCATCATTCTAATGCACAGAATCAACCCTCTTTGCGTCACAACGAACACATCGCACTTTCTTATCAGGTTGTTCTTTCAGGGCTACCTGGTATCTTTCTGGCATGAATGCGTACACTGATCTCAGACTCAACGCAATAGTTTCATCGCATGCTGACACCCAGCGGCGATCGCTGTAGATATATAGCTAGGGGACTTGCGCGAAAATAACCTACCAAAGGTTGGGCGGCGGGCTGCGCCCGCCGCCCAACCCTTCTGGGGTTTTATTTATTTGCAAACGCCTAAGGACGAAGACATTTTTGTGGAGCGCTGTCACAAAATGTCCCCAGGCTACGGGCTGTCGCCATAACAGCCATATAACATTGAGGAGAATACGTGTGACGAAAAACCTTCTTTTCGGAGTATTACTGGTTTTTATTCCTATTTCGATCCTTGCCCACGTGCTGGAATGGGGAGAACTCGCTGTTTTTATCACAGCTGGACTCGCGATTTTGCCATTGGCCGCATGGATGGGCACGGCCACGGAAGAAATTGCGGTCGTCGCCGGGCCAACATTGGGAGGATTACTCAATGCGACCTTTGGAAATGCCACAGAGCTGATCATTGCATTGATTGCGCTTCGGGCTGGGTTGATCGGCGTGGTCAAAGCAAGCCTCACCGGATCCATCATTGGAAATTTGTTGCTCGTGATGGGATTGTCGATGCTGCTCGGAGGTTTCATCTTCAAGGAACAGACGTTTCAGCCCGTGGTTGCGCGAATTAACGCTTCATCCATGAACCTTGCGGTCATTGCGATGCTACTGCCAACCGCTGTGAATTACACCTCTGAAGGCATTAGTGAACCGACCATCCAAACGCTGTCTGTTGCGGTTGCGATAGTTTTGATTGGGGTATACGCGCTCACCCTTCTGTTTTCAATGAAAACCCACAGCTATCTCTGTGAAGTTGCTGAAGAAAGCCTTGAAGATGGAGGAGAAGCTCACAAACCGAATCTTTGGTTATGGGTTGGAGTATTGCTTGTTTCGACCCTCTTAGTGGCCATTGAGTCTGAGTTATTGGTGGAGACCCTAAGCGTGGCCACCACTCAACTCGGGTTGACGAGCTTATTTACGGGAGTGATTTTGTTGCCCATTATTGGCAATGCTGCCGAACACGCGACAGCCGTGACGGTCGCCATGAAAGACAAAATGGATCTGTCCATTTCTGTAGCCGTTGGCTCAACGCTACAGATTGCATTATTTGTCGCCCCTGTATTGGTGATTACAGGTTGGGTTATCGGAAAACCAATGGATCTCAATTTCAATCCCTTTGAACTCGTGGCTGTTGGGGTGGCGGTGCTGATTGCGAATTCAGTCAGTTCTGATGGGCGATCAAATTGGCTAGAAGGAGCATTACTCTTAGCCGCCTATGTTGTTGTGGGAATTGCGTTTTTCTACCATCCGGCGATCGCCGAACTCGCATAATCTTCTCGGATAGATAAACGGCCAGGACTTACGCAAGCCCTCATGTCTAGCGTATTTTTGTGGGTGGTGGGAGGCGGGGCGGGGCCCCCCCCACCCAAATATT
>JAYKJC010000476.1:0-6023 GCA_035285885.1 Leptolyngbyaceae cyanobacterium
GAAATTTATGACTATCTGCGCCTGCTCTATGGACGTGCAGGGGAGCCTCACTGTCCGGTATGCGATCGCTCCATTTCTCCGCAGACCATTGACGAGATGTGCGATCGCATTGCCGAGCTGCCGATGAAGACCCGGTTTCAGGTGTTAGCTCCGGTGGTGCGGGGCAAAAAGGGAACCCATAAGAAACTCATTTCCAGCCTTGCGGCTGAAGGCTTTGCACGGGTTCGTGTAGATGGCGATGTTCGCGATTTGTCGGACTCCATTGAACTCAATAAAAATCACTCCCACGACATTGAGGTGGTCGTCGATCGCCTCGTCATGAAAGAGGGCATCCAGGAGCGGTTAGTGGATTCCCTGTCTACCTGTCTCAAGCGTTCTGAAGGCATCGCTATCATCGACATCGTGTCCTGGGGAGATGAGAAACGAACCGACGACAACGGCGGGCAATCTCCCAACAACGTCGTTCCTTTTTCTGCACGAAATAATCGGGCTTCAGCTCTGAAAGCCGCCGAAGCAGCGACCGCAAATTATCAGGTTGCGGATGCCAGTGCCAATTCACAGGCGGAAAATCAACAGGCTGACGCTGAGAACCACGGGGCAGACCATTCTCTCGATGAGCCAGTCGATGAGTCAGTCGATGAGTCAGTCGGGCGGCCTAAGGAAATCGTTTTTTCTGAAAATTTTGCCTGTCCAGAACATGGTGCGGTGATGGAAGAGCTGTCGCCTCGACTCTTTTCCTTTAATTCTCCCTATGGAGCCTGTTCAAACTGCCACGGACTGGGCTCACTGCGGACTTTCTCCCCTGACTTGGTGGTTCCCGATCCTTCTCTGCCTGTCTATGCGGCGATCGCCCCTTGGTCAGAAAAAGACAACACCTACTATTTCTCACTGCTGTACAGTGTCGGTCAGGCATTTGGCTTTGAAATTCAGAAACCGTGGGACAATCTGACGCCTGAGCAGCAGCAGGTGATTCTATACGGTACCCCAGACAAGATCTACATTGAAACGGACTCGCGCTATGGCGATCGCCGGGGCTATCAGCGTCGCTACGAAGGGGTGTTGCCGATTCTAGAACGCCAATATCGGGAAAGCACCTCCGAAATGTATAAGCAGAAGCTGGAACAGTTTCTGGTTAATCAAGATTGTGAAGTCTGTGGGGGCGAACGGCTCCAACCCGCAGCTTTGGCAGTTCGCATCGGTCAGTACCGCCTTAAGGACTTCACCACCGTTTCTGTGCGGGACGCCCTCGACCGCGTTAACAATCTCGAACTCACCCCCCGTCAGGCGCAAATTGGCGATCTCGTCCTGCGGGAAATCAAAGCTCGCCTCCAGTTTCTTCTGGATGTCGGACTGGATTATCTGACGCTCGATCGAACGGCCATGACCCTTTCTGGCGGTGAGGCCCAGCGCATTCGACTGGCAACGCAAATTGGTTCTGGACTGACGGGCGTACTCTACGTGCTGGATGAGCCCAGTATCGGGCTTCATCAGCGAGACAATGGTCGATTGCTCGGCACCCTCACCAAGCTCCGCGACATCGGCAACACCTTGATCGTGGTGGAACACGATGAAGACACCATTCGCGCTGCTGATTATCTGGTAGACATTGGCCCCGGTGCGGGGGTGCATGGGGGCAGCGTCGTCGCGAAGGGGCAGCTAGACGATTTACTGGAGGCTGAGGATTCTCTAACGGGGGCGTATCTGTCCGGTCGGCGTGTCATTCACACGCCCGCTCAACGCCGTTCTGGAAACAGTCGCAAGATCACCCTCCAGAATGCTCGGCGCAACAACCTGAAAAACATCACGGTAGACATTCCGCTCGGCATGCTGGTGTGTGTGACGGGGGTGTCGGGGTCTGGAAAATCCACTCTGATTAACGAACTCCTCTATCCATCCATTCGCAATCACTTTGGGCACAAGGTTCCCGTGCCGAAAGAATTGGACAAGATAACGGGACTCAAAGCCCTCGACAAAGCTATTGTGATTGACCAGTCCCCCATTGGTCGGACGCCGCGCTCCAATCCTGCCACCTACACAGGTGTTTTCGATGTGATTCGAGACCTGTTTTCGCAAACGGTAGAAGCCAAAGCCCGTGGCTATAAACCCGGACAGTTTTCTTTCAACGTGAAAGGCGGGAGATGTGAGGCGTGCGGAGGTCAGGGGGTCAACGTCATTGAGATGAACTTCTTGCCTAATGTGTATGTGCAGTGTGAGGTGTGTAAGGGCGATCGCTACAACCGTGAAACGCTGCAAGTGACGTACAAAGGCAAGTCCATTTCCGAAGTTCTCAACATGACCGCCGAAGAAGCCCTCGACTTCTTTCAGAACATCCCCAAGGCGGCTGCCCGATTGCAAACCATGGTGGATGTTGGGCTGGGCTATGTGCGTCTGGGCCAAACCGCCCCCACCCTATCTGGGGGAGAAGCTCAGCGTCTGAAGCTGGCGACGGAACTATCCCGCCGCGCCACGGGACAGACCCTCTACCTGATTGATGAACCCACCACAGGACTGTCCTTCTACGATGTCCACAAGCTGCTCGACGTGCTTCAACGACTGGTGGATAAAGGGAACTCGGTGCTCGTCATCGAACACAACTTGGATGTCATTCGCTGTTCAGACTGGATTATTGACCTGGGGCCAGAAGGGGGCGATCGCGGGGGTGAAGTCATTGCTGTGGGAACCCCGGAAACAGTCGCTGACAGCCCGGTTTCCTTCACAGGACATTACCTTAAGCACGTTCTCCAACAGCACCCCCCAACGCAGTCATAAGGGCGTTGTCAGACTATGGGGAAGTCGCATCTGATTCTTCTGGCACGTCTTCAGAATCAATCGCCCCAGCCGGATCATCTCCTTCCGTCGGAGCTGATGTCGCTTCAGGAGTATCGGTGATGTCGGGGGTCAATGAATTGACAGAATCTCCTGCCTCTGCGGATTCTCCAGCGGCGAGACGCTGAATTTCGTCTTTAAACTCCGCTGGAGCCAGCGCTTCAGCAGATGAAAACAGAGGCTGAGCTTCGTCGTCGCGCCCCAAGTCCTGCAAAAGAATGGCCTTACTCAAAATCGGACGGAAATCGTCCTCACTGGAGCGAATGGCCTCATCATAAATCGCTAAGGCGTCGTCATCTCGGCCAAGCTCGACATAGACTTGCCCCAGCAAGAGCCGCACAGAGGCGACATCAATGCTACCTGCTTGAATCTGATTCAGATCATCAGCCGTCTTCAGTGTGTCTTCCAGTAGCCCGATTGCGGATTCGGGTCGGCCTTCCTGTACAAGCAAGCCGACTAAACTCTGCATGGCTCGCATGTTGCCTGGGCTAGAGGATAGAACATCCCGAAAAACTTCTGCCGCTCCTTCGCGATCGCCAATTTCTTGCTTGGCCTGCCCGAGCAAAATCGCGTAGTCGGTTCGCTCAGGATACAGATTAACCAATCGCTCAAGGGGAACAATTGCACCCTCGACATCACCCATCTCAACACGGGTTTGCAGCAATCCTCGAAGCACGACTTCATTATCGGGTTCTCGTTCCAGAACGATCTCATAACTGCGAGCCTGTGCTTCCAAGTTAGCCGCCGCTGATTCAGAATTTGGAACATTTTCCACTTCTGGATCACGTTGGTTATCCTGAAAAGCCCGACTCAAGGGCAAGGCGAGAGAAAAGCCCGCAAAGGCTACAACCGCAATGACAAGCACTACATTAATAAACCAACGCTTATTCTTCTTATCCAGCACATCCGGCTCCAAACTCTACTATTCTCGACGAACGAAATTTTGACTCAGGATTCTCCCAAAAACGTTATGGGTTCTTTATGGTGGGTTCTGATTTTGTAAGGATACCAACCGAGGACTTACGCGTGTGTGTCCGCAATACAGGAGGGACTAGCAGAAGCCCTAGAACAGAAACACCACTCCTTTCAGTCAGCAAGACTCTGAATCAAGCCTTGATTGTCAGACAAAGGAAACTCTACATAACGCGAGGTAGCCCTATTATATCCAGGCTCGTCGCTACCCTAGGGGGTGAGTTTTCGGAGGAGTCTCTTCAAGATGCCTGGGAGGATTGGGTGTGGGAACTGTCTTCGCCAGTTTTAAGTTCTTAACATCCCGTGCACAAAGTTTCACAAGAACCAAATACTCATCAAAAAAACAAAATTGGATGTGAATCTAATGAATCTCAAGCGATCTGACCATGAGTTTCCTAAAAATACCTGAGTCTTAGAATCCTCTGTGTATAAACAATATGTGCATATAAACCCAATCCAGTTTGGGATTCGTCGTTTTCCCATTGGAGAACGACGAATCCCAAACTAAACGAAGATTAGATGACAGGTACTTACGGCTTCACGTCATTTCCCAGAGTTGAAGTCAGAAAAAGCGGCACGATAATGACGCGAATATCGATCGATTTCGTGGCATGCAGATTGCATTGTGCGGGGCGTACACAGCGGTTTGTAACCGCATAAGCCCAAAAACGGTTGAGGGGCTTCTCGTTCTACACAGCCGTTTTTAGCCAGTGCGCATCGTACTAAAAATTCAGTCAATGTTTGAACCATTCTTAGGACAGAACATTAAGCTCCTTTTCTGGTCACGATCAGCAGCAAAAAGGGAAAGCTATACTGAGCTGAAGTACATAAGTCAAGCGCAGATGATACCCTAGACGTAGCCTAGTTACCATAGGGTTAATCTAACTTATAGATAGCTGTTGCACACTTAAATCTATGACGGAAGCAAGACGATGACTGGCGTTGAATAAACGTTGGTTTGACCACTTACCTTTCAACGATAGTGTTTGAGACATTGTGCAATCGTAGGGCAACAATTAGTGTATGGCCCGAGAAGGTTAGTTCAGCAGGGGAACACATGAATCACCAGACCGACTCACTCCAGGAAGATAAGGCTACTTCCCATGAACACACGTTAGAGGCTGGACAATCGACGGTATCGCCCCCGGTGACTTCCACTGTGGCAACGTCAGAGTCAAGCCACACGGCACCTGAAAATGCGACACCTGAGGCAGGAGATAATCATGAATTGTCTCGACAGGTGCCGATTCCTCCAGCTAGCGAACCCAAGCAGTATCGGGCTATTGGCCTAATCTACGGTAAATATATTCCGTCAGAAGAGCAATTCACCCGTGGTAACCTGCAGACCGAGAATGGGACTTTAATTGATTCTGTGCTTCTTGGGCGGGTCATGAGTCTGGTTAAGAAGCATATTGACCTAGAAAAGGCTCATCTCTGGGTTGTTTATCCCCGAACGCGCAATAAGGATCAATACTTGCATGCGCAGATTGTTGGGGTTTGGGAACCCGAAAAATTAAATCGTCCGCTTGATGAGGCGAATGGTGATGAGCGTGAGGTACATGAAGACGCTTCAGATGTGACGGAGACATCTCCCGAGGATAGTGCTTCTTCTTCTGAATTCTCACCTGAAAGTCAGCCAGAAAGTCAGAATGGGGAAATTGCCCCTGAGAAGGATGTTCCCGATTCTGAAAAAGTTGACGCTGCTGCTGTTGACGCTGCTGCTAACGAAGGAGAGCCAAGTACTTCAGGTGCAGACGATAACAATGCTCCAGTGAGCGATGTGGCTAGTCAATCTGCGATATCATCCACAGAGAAGACTGAGTCTGAAGCAGTAGAGTCTGAGGCATTAGCGTCTGAAACGAATGAGGCTGAGCAGAAAGAAGCAGAGGCTGAGTTGAAGAAGCCCTTCAGGCCAGCACCTTTTGCAGCTGATGATCAGAACATGCTTAAAGACGGATACTTCTCCATTCGAGGGGAAGTAGTGAAAGCGTCTGAGGAAGATGGAGAGGTGACGGTTAAGATTCGTCAAGCTCCCCGTAAGGGAACAACTCAGCAGCGCTCCTTCAACGTCGTTCTCAAGGGAAGTCTAGAAGGTCGCGTTACTGGATATTTCTGGGACCTGAACGTTCAGCGGGATGGGACAGATTTAGTCATTCAAGACGGCACCATGATTGGTATTGTCTTGCCGAAGAAACGGAGCAAGAATGCACCGAATTCTCGGGGTC
>JAYKJC010000477.1:0-2864 GCA_035285885.1 Leptolyngbyaceae cyanobacterium
GTATCTTCTCCCAGCTTTTCCGCTGCACTACTCAAAGCAGGCGCTCCAACTTTTTCAAGGAGAAACGGTAAGCAAGGTGCTAAAAAGGTCGTGAGGGCAAGGACATCCATACGGTAAATCGTACAAATAAATCAACTTATCCTTGTTTATGACACACCTTTCTAACTGGGGAAGTACCCGTAAGGATAATTTAAGTCCCTCGGTGAACTTTTTATTGAGGAATAAGGGCGATCGCCCTGATCTGTAGAACTGACCTTGGGCGATCGCCCTGTACTATAGAAATAGACCTTGGGCGATCGCCTAAAATGAGCGTGAGGTCAATCAATGAGTCAAGTCGCGTGAGAGGCACCTTCTCATCTCTTGACCAATTGACTGCATCTTGATTGATACGTCTGATTCTTCTAGCGCTGACTATGCTTCCCACCATCACCTCAGACACCATCGACCTAGCCCCAGGCAGTGAAGTGATCCTTCGCTATCAAACCTGGGAGGATTATGAACAGCTCCTTCATACTCGACAGAATCGGGCGGGCCTCAGAATTTTTTTTAGTGCAACCACCCAGGAAATTCGAATCATGGCTCCGTTGCCAAAACATGGGAAACAGTCAGCCATCCTGACTGATCTAGTCAAATATTTGTTGCGCCATACTCACCAGGAATGGGATAGCTACGATCCCATTACCCTCAAACGCTTCCGGCAAAAAGGATTAGAACCCGATCATTGCTTCTACATTCAAAACCGCAATGCCGTCTTAGGCAAAGATGAGATTAACCTGGAGAGTGACCCGCCACCAGACCTTGCACTAGAGGTTGATCTTACCTCGTTGACTCAACCCGAAGATTATGACGAGATTGGAGTCCCCGAACTCTGGATTTATCGGCAAGCAACCCTTTACATCTACAGCTTTGATGGACAGCGCTATCACGAACAATCAGCCAGCCGACTCTTCCCTACAATTCCAGTCAAAGAAATTATTCCAACCTATGTTGAGCAAGCCTGGAAACAAGGCTCTAGTGTGGCACTTAAAGACTTTGAGTCCTATATTGTCCGCAACTATTCCACCAAAAACTAACTAAAGGCGATCGCTGATTGGTTTCTGCTTCCCTGGCTCTGCAAGGGAACCGAACTGGGAGCCTCTGGCTCCTGTCCGCCAGAGGCAGAGCCTCTAGTAGTCTTTCCCAGCGAGACGCTGGGACTCAGTAAGCCTGAGCCCCAATCATCACAGATGTATCATCCCACGCATACGATCCCGAACATTTTTGCAATAATGCCGTCATAAATCTACATCTTTTGACAGAGCGAGTCACCGGGTCGGAATGACTATCGTGGGCTTGCATTTTGCCCCTCATTGAGGGTGTTGGTTCCTGAGGAGAGTTGTATGCGGATGAAGCGATCGCGTTTCACACCTATCCAGTGGAGGACTAGACCTGCATTTGCCCGACAGTGGAGCGGGCGTCATTTATGGCTCGGGCTTTTGGCGGCTGTAGCGCTCAGCGTGGGGCTGCTGCTTGGCCCGGTCTCATCATCCGTTCGGTCGGCTCCCCTCCCGGCCACATCAACGCTGCCAGAGGTGCTGAATCCGTTTGGTTCGGCAACGGTGGGGGAAGCGCTGCCGACGGTGCTCAATCTGGCTGAAGCCGAGCCCGTCACCCTGGATGGTCGCATTCTGTTCTTTGTGGCCGACACCGATCAGGTGTCGGCGTCGGCGCGGGCGGCGCTCATCAGCCAACGCCTCGACGCATTGGCCAGTGGCGGCGGCTCCCTGGAGGTCGGCTGGTCTGTCGATGACGAAAGCCAACTGCCCCTCCTCACGGTTAACGGCAGCGTGTTGATGACCGTGACCAAAGCGGATGCTCAGCTCAAGGGATTGCCCCGTCCGGGGTTGCTAGCGACAGAACTGGTCACTTCTCTAGAAGATGCGCTGAGTCGCTATCGAGAAGAGCGCCAGCCCGACTATCTCCGCAATCAGTTCAGAACGGCGGCGCTTGGGTTAGTCTTGCTGATTCTGGCCAGCGTTGGGATTTCTCGCGTGCAAACGTTGCTACGACAGCGCATCCAGCGTATCAAGCACCGCAAGACAACTCCAGACGATGCCCCTTCGTTGATGACGCCCAACCTATGGCCTCCGTCCTTTTCCGATCGTTCGCCCCTCACCAAGATTGCGTTTCAGCGCTGGGTGTGTCGGGTGCTGCAAGTCGTCATCTGGCTTGGGGGACTCTGGTTTCTCATGAGTTTATTCCCCTACACGCGACAGTGGCAGCCCTGGATGCTTCAGTTCACCCGGACTCCGCTAAAAATTGCGGTGCTGGTGCTGGTGCTGTATGGACTGATTCGTTTTGGGCATGGCCTGGTCGATCGCGTGTTCCTGTTCTTTCAAGTGCGAGCCGATTCGACCAAGCAGCGATCGCTCCGTGTCGCGCTGCGCTTTTCAACGGCGTCCAGCGTGGCCAAACATGTGATGGCGGCTTTCTTAATTGCCGTTGGCGTCTTGGCAAGCCTCGCACTGTTGGGCGTGGATTTGGCTCCCCTCATCGCCGGAGCCGGAATTCTCAGCTTAGCCATTTCCTTTGCGTCTCAGAACGTGATTCGAGATGTGATCAACGGCTTTCTGATTTTGATTGAGGATCAGTTTGGCGTCGGGGATGTGATTGTCGTCGGGGATGTGGCGGGCTTCGTTGAGAACATGAACCTGCGCATCACCCAGCTCCGCAACGAAGAAGGTCGCCTGATCACCATTCCCAACGGACAAATCACGGTGGTGCAGAATCTCTCGAAAGAATGGTCACGGGTTGATTTGCTCATTCCCGTTGCGCTCAGTTCTGATATTGATCGGGCGATCGCCATTATCGGTGACGTCGCAGAA
>JAYKJC010000478.1:0-10601 GCA_035285885.1 Leptolyngbyaceae cyanobacterium
TCATGGTTAGGCACTAGTCATGTTAGTCATGAATGATCAAAGCCATTAAGCATGGTTCCTGGGATTCAAGCCTCTTGAACACTATTCAAATTATGTATGAGGTCGTCGATGACAAATAGAAAAGAAACCAGTGCATCGGAAGAATCATCAGGATTCAAAGTTGTTGAGTTTCTTAAAGGAACGCGAGAAGAACTCGGGAAAGTAGTTTGGCCTAGTCGTCAGCAACTCCTGAGTGAGTCTTTTGCAGTAATCCTGATGGTGACGCTTTCGGCAACCACAATCTATTTGGTAGACGCTCTCTTTAGTTGGGCTTCAGGAGAAATTTTCAGATGACGTTTTCATCAGATAGCTCTGAAGACGTGGAGCTTTTTGACCAAGAACATATTGAAAATGCCGATGATGCCTACATCGATGACGATGAAGAGCTTGATGATGAAGAATATCGTCAAAAGAAGAAATCGTCTGCTCGTTGGTATGCTGTTCAGGTGGCGTCAGGGTGTGAGCGACGTGTCAAGCTCAACCTTGAGCAACGCATTGAAACGCTAGACGTTTCAAACCGAATCCTGGAAATTGCGATTCCTCAGTCTCATATCCTGAAGCCTCAGAAAAGTGGTAAGCCGAAGGAAATTGCCGAGAAAGTTTTTCCAGGCTATGTGCTTATCCGTATGGCGATGGACGATGAAGCGTGGCAGGTGGTCAAAAATACTCCAAATGTCATCAACTTCGTCGGAGCAGAGCAAAAGCGACGCTATGGTCGGGGCCGGGGACATGTTAAACCCATGCCCCTGTCCCATACGGAGGTCGAACGGATCTTTAAACAGGCAGAAGAACAAAAGCCAACAGTCAAAGTTGATATGGCTGCGGGTGATAAGATACTTGTCTTGTCTGGGCCGTTCAAAGATTTTGAGGGTGAAGTTGTCGAAGTCAACGCTGAACGCAGCAAGCTGAAAGCTCTGCTCTCAATCTTCGGGCGAGATACCCCTGTCGAATTGGAATTCAATCAAGTTCAAAAGCAGAGTTAGGAAATCAATGGCAAAAAAGGTAGTTGCACTCATTAAGTTAGCGATCCCTGCTGGTAAGGCAAACCCAGCTCCTCCAATTGGCCCCGCACTCGGTCAGCATGGTGTCAACATCATGGCCTTTTGCAAGGAATACAACGCAAGGACTTCTGATAAAGTTGGGCTCGTTGTTCCTGTTGAAATTTCTGTGTTTGAAGACAGAAGTTTCACCTTTATTTTGAAAACGCCTCCCGCTTCTGTTCTGATTAAGAAGGCGGCGGGCATCGACAAGGGGTCAGGACAGCCGAATTCAGTGAAAGTCGGTTCGATTAGCCGGGCTCAGCTCAAGGAAATTGCTGAAACAAAGCTTCCAGACTTGAATGCGAATGATATCGATGCCGCGATGCGGATCGTTGAGGGAACGGCTCGGAACATGGGTGTGAAGATTTCCGATTAAAGGCCCGAACAAAGGTTTTGGGAGCAGTGGCTGCTCCATGTGCTTGACTGCGACTGTTCAAGCTCTGTATAGTGAAGTGCTTGTCGATTTTTAATTTAGCGGGGGAGAGGCGATCGCCTCGCTATGACCCCAGGAGATACATGTATGGCGAAAAAGATGTCTCGCCGTCTTCAGGCTCTCATTCAGAAGGTTGAAGACAGGCCCTATGATCCCTCAGAAGCGCTAGCGCTTTTGAAAGAGACAGCAACTGCAAAGTTTTCTGAGTCTGCCGAGGCTCACATCCGTTTAGGGATTGACCCGAAGTACACTGACCAGCAACTGCGAACCACCGTCGCTCTCCCTAAGGGAACGGGGGTTGATGTTCGAGTTGCGGTTATTGCTCGGGGTGAAAAGGTTGGTGAAGCCAACGATGCAGGTGCTGACATTGTCGGTTCGGAAGAGCTAATTGCTGAGATCCAGAAAGAGCAAATGCTGGACTTTGATGTCCTGATTGCAACACCGGATGTGATGCCTCAGGTCGCTAAGCTCGGTCGATTGCTGGGTCCCCGTGGATTGATGCCGTCTCCAAAAGGGGGAACGGTAACGTTCGATTTGGCTCAGGCGATTGCCGAATTTAAGGCAGGGAAGCTTGAGTTTCGGGCTGACAAAACAGGTATCGTACATGTTATGTTTGGCAAAGCCTCATTTTCAGTCCAGGATTTGCTGACGAACTTGAAAGCTCTGCAAGAATGTATCGACCGAAATCGCCCGTCAGGGGCTAAAGGTCGTTATTGGCGAAGTGTTTACGTCTCAGCAACAATGGGGCCTTCTATCCAGGTTGATGTAAGTGCTCTGAGAGATCTAAAGCTCGCTGAAGCTGCCTGATAGGGGTGACCTGACTCCGCTCAATAAATGCGGGTCGTTTAATTTTTCAAGCAGGAACGAGAAAGCAGGAACGAGTGCAAACGTTGGAGGCTGTAGACGCTGAACGGCTCTAAAACTGAATACATGAACGTCAGCCAGAGACAGCAGGGGCGATCGCCCAGCGATTGCTAATCGTCCTGCCGAGGTTATTGACAATGTTCTGAGATACACAGGAGAAAGCTTTGTTGAGCTTGCTTCCTGCTTCTATTCTTTGACATGTCAAAACGCCTTTCTTCTTGAAGCCTCTGGTGCATGAGCCGGAGGCTTTTGTATTGGAGTGCGTATTGGATGACGTTCCGTTGGGTTTACAGAACCTTCAAAGACATTTCACGTTTGCCTAGGCTTGTTCGAGTTTGTTCAAGTGTTGAACGTAACGCTGATACCCCAGCATTAAGGAGGTGATTTAGAACATGGGGAGAACGCTAGAAGATAAAAAAGCCATCGTCACGGAGTTGAAAGAACTGCTGAGCGAGTCACAACTAGCCATTGTGATCGATTACCAGGGTCTTTCCGTTGCGGAGATTACTGACCTTCGTAATCGACTTCGTGAGTCTGGTGCTCAGTGTAAGGTCACCAAAAATACGCTAATGCGTATTGCCATTGACGGTGACGACAACTGGCAACCGATGGAGAATTTTCTGAAAGGAACGTCTGCATTTCTTTTGCTCAAAGACGATTTTGGACAAGGGATCAAGGCGTATCAGTCCTTCCAGAAAGATAAGAAGAAGACTGAGCTGCGCGGCGGTGTAATGGAAGGTCGGGCTCTGACTGAGGACGACATTAAAGCCATCACTGAGCTACCGACGAAGGAAGAGCTCATTGCCCGGATTGCAGGTGCGATCAATTCGATTCCAACCAAGCTGGCCGTTGGAACCAAGGCTGTCCCAACCAAGTTGGCCGTCGGCATCAAAGAAGTTCCATCTTCTTTGGCCCGCGCGATTCAAGCGGTGGCTCAGAAAGAAGACGGTGGTTCAGAATCCTAAGTTTCGACTGCAACAGACTAGCCTTTATGCATTCTACGCATATTAGTCAAACTGCTAGTCACCCTGTATTCATCAACATCCCACTATTCGCGTTTATTTGGAGAAATCTATGTCCGCAAAAACCGATGAAATTCTCGAACAGTTAAAGACACTCAGTCTGCTTGAAGCGTCTGAGCTTGTGAAGCAAATTGAAGAAGCCTTTGGCGTTGATGCCTCTGCCTCTGGTGGTGGCATGATGATGATGGCTGGACCGGCTGCGGCTCCCGCTGCTGCTGCTGCGGAGCCTGAAGAGGAAAAGACAGAATTTGATGTCGTCCTCGAAGACGTTCCTGCTGATAAGAAGATCAAGGTTCTTAAGGTTGTCCGTACCTTGACAGGTCTTGGCTTGAAAGAAGCAAAAGACATTGTGGAATCTACGCCAAAGACCATCAAGGAATCCGTTAACAAGGAAGATGCTGAAGCCGCTAAGAAGCAGCTTGAAGATGAGGGTGCGAAAGTATCCATAAAGTAATGGGCTTCGGGCTGGGCGATCGCCCAGCCTTATCTCATCCGGTCTAGTCGGTCTAGTCGGTTGAGTATCAAATGAACTGCACTGCGAGGAGAGTCCCTATTTGGGGTCTCTCCTCTTTTTATGCTTTCTTGCAAATCCCTAAGCTGTATGTCTACAGCGATAGGTTTGGGCATATTAGGTCTGTCTGTTGAATTGGAGTGTTTATATTGCGGTTTACAACCGTGTTAAGCCCGAAATCGGGTGTACTACACACCTGTACTTACCCAACGCACATAGCGCTGTAGAAGATTCGGTCATGCTCCCAACGCTTAGGATACAGGCGAGGTGATTGGCATTGAAGATTTCTCTAATCGTAAGCGATTTATCATCCCGAGGAGCAGGCCGATGGGGCGGAGCCGTTCGTCCATTTTTGCTCACCCAGGCACTTCAGCACCTGGGGCATACGGTTGAGATCGTTGGGTTTGACGATTCCCCATCGTCTTCATTTGCGGTGCCCCAGGTGAAGACCCATGTCCTCCCTGCGCGAGGCTATCCCGGATTTGTCTCATCTGCCTGTCAGCTTTTGCGCCAGCTCGACGGTGATGTGGTGTACGCCTATAAGCTAAAGCCCAGTAGTTTCGGCTTGGGATTGCTCTATCAATTGGCAACCCGCAAACCCTTGTTCTTGGATATTGATGATTGGGAACTGAGCTGGCATGGGGGCGATCGCCTCACCTATCGTCCGTCTTTGAAACAACTGGCCCGTGATGTTCTCCGCCACAATGGTGGATTACGCCAGCCCGATCATCCGCTTTACCTCAAATGGATTGAACCCTTCACCCGTAACGCAGCTCAAATCACCACCCACACCCAATTTCTTCAACAGCGATTTGGAGGGGTCTACGTTCCAAATGGGAAAGACGTTTTAGCGTTCGATCCTAGCCAATATGATGCAGTCCAAAGCCGTGAAAAGTTTGGGCTAATCCCCTACCGAATTCTCATGTTCCCCGGTGCGCCCCGGCCTTATAAAGGACTGGAAGATATTCTGGCAGCGCTTGACCTGCTGAATGAGCCCGATCTTCGCCTCGTGATTGTTGGAGGGAGTCCCTACGATGATTACGATCAACAACTTATACAGCAGTGGGGACGATGGATCATTCAACTCCCAAAGTTTTCTTACGATCGCATGCCTGAAGTTGTGAGTGCAGCCCACGTCATTGTGGTTCCCCAACGGGATGTGTCTGCCGCTAAAGCCCAGTTTCCCCTCAAGCTGACCGATGGAATGGCGATGGCCAAACCCATTCTGGCCACCTCCGTTGGAGACATTCCCACTATTCTTGGAAGCACAGGCTATCTTGTGGCCCCCAGTCACGTTCATCAAATGGCAGAAACTATTCAACACATTTTCGAAGATTTTGACCAGGCCCAACACCGGGGGGCTCTGGCCCGTCAGCGGTGCGTTGACCACTACAGCATTCACTCCATGGCCACACGTCTTGAGCCTCTTCTGAGCAAATGACGAACGTTAATTGCATTCGACTTTCAGTGTTCTGCTTTTTATTCACCTAACTGCTGGTATCCTCTATGCCCCGTCGTCGGTTTTTTCTCAACCTGCTTCAGCGTTATCCCCTGCGCTCAGCTTTAACGATTGTCCTGGGTTTTTCAGGAGCGTTTTTCAACGGAATTAGTACCGCCCTCATCGTCCCGGTCATTTTCAGTCTGCTTGGTCAAGACCTTGATGTGGGCAATGCGCCGCCGCTGATTCGAGCGTTATTAGCTCCATTTGAAACCATTCCTCCCCGCTATCGGCTGGTCATGATGGCTGGAGTCGTTGTGTTGGCGATCGCCTTGAAAAACGCGACCCTCTACTTGAGCACGGTGATGAGTAGCGCGTTGAAACAACGGGTCACATCCGACATGCGCGAACATGCCATTCGACTCTTGCTAGACGTGGATCTGGATTATTTTCATAAGCTGGGGGTCGGGGATATTCTCAATCGGGTGAATCACGAAATTGGCAGGGCGGCGAATGCCCTGAGTGCGGCACTGAGAGTGATTACCAATGGTGCAACGATCTTCGTTTTTGTGGGGTTACTGGTGGCGATGTCGTGGCAACTGACAACAGTTGCATCGGGACTGTTGTTTTTAGTCGTTCTTCTGAATCAGTTTTTCATCGCGCGTTCGAAAACCTTTGGCAAGAATCTGTCTGAAACCTCAAAAGGATATTCGATGAGGCTGGCAGAATCGTTGGCGGGCATGAGGCTGATTAAAGAAGTGGCGAGTGAAGAACGGGAGTATGACACCCTCTCCCGACTGATACGTCAGCGAGAAAACATTGAACTCCAGGCTCAGGTCAATACAGCGGCGATCGCCCCCGTCAGTGAAATGGCTGGAATCATTGCATTGATTGGCATCGTCCTCTTTGGGCGGTTGTTTTTTGCCGATCAGCTCACGACCCTTGCAACGGTTCTGCTGACCTACCTGGTGGTGTTGTTCCGCATGCTGCCTGTGCTGTCGCAGCTGAACTCAGCCCGCAGCCTGTTTGCCAACCACTCCGCCAGCGTGGACATCGTGTCAGAATTTTTGCGCCGAGACAACAAACCCTTTATGGCAAACGGAACTCAACCGTTTCGTGGCATCCAGCACGCCATTACCTTTGAGGATGTTTCGTTTACCTATCCGGGGAGCGATCGCCCCTCTCTAGAACACATTTCACTCACCCTCCAGAGGGGACAAACCCTGGCGCTGGTGGGAGCATCGGGCGCAGGCAAATCCACCCTGGCGGATCTGCTGCCACGATTCTATGACCCGACCTGTGGCTGCATCAAAATCGATGGCGATGACCTGAAGAGCTTCGACCTTACCTCCCTGCGTCAATCCATCGGAGTCGTCAGTCAAGAATCTTTTCTGTTCAATGATTCTGTTCGCAACAATGTGGCCTATGCCCGTCCCGACGCGACTGATGATGAGGTGGTTCATGCGCTGCACAAGGCCAATGCTTATGAATTCGTCTCGAAGCTGCCCAAGGGGATGGAGACACAAATTGGCGATCGCGGGGTGATGCTGTCGGGAGGACAACGGCAGCGATTATCCATTGCCCGTGCGCTCTTGAAAAATGCTCCCATTCTAATTTTGGACGAAGCGACCAGTGCCCTAGACACCGTTTCTGAAAAGCTCGTGCAAACCGCCATTGATGAACTGAATCGCGATCGCACCAGTATCGTCATCGCCCACCGCCTTTCTACAATTCGGAATGCCGACCAAATTGCCGTGTTAGACAAGGGGCAAGTCGTCGAACTCGGCACCCATGAAGAATTGCTTGCCCAGGGAAACTATTACGCAAAGCTCTGTGAGATGCAGTTCAGCTCCAACCCGTCCACTCCCACCCATCGGTCTCACCCTTCCAGCACGCGCACAGCGCTCACCCAAACCTCAATGCGACATACGTCGCACTCCATGCGAGACCGCCTTAATTCCGCTTTGGGAGCCCTCAGCCTTCTAGCCGATCACCTTGAAGGCACCTCCGAAGAAGGTTCGGCGTTAATTAAAGAAGCGTACGATTCGTCTGTGTCTGTTTTGCAGTCCCTTGAGTCGATGGAAAAGCAAATTCTCCCCCATGTTTGATAAGGACAATTTAGGCGTGCGGGCTGCGCCCACACACCTAAATATCTTTTACGTGCTAACTATCCACTTCTTACACCCATTGCTATGCCAGGTTTAGTCGGTTTTTCCAGTCACGCACCATTTCTTGGAGAGCCCAGACGGGTTCTTGAGGCGATGCTCGAAGGGTTGATGCACCGCCCGTTTTATCGGCGATCGCCCTCCCTGGTCACTCAACACGTTACAGCGGCTCAAGTCGTCTCTTCACCCCACGTCCATCGCTCTGCTCTCAACTCCACCCTCACTGAGCAAGAAGGCGTCTATGCCTGGTTTGATGGAGAAATTTACCGAGGCGAGCAGCTCTGTGAAGAGATGGGCAGAGCAATGGGCATCTCCTGGGACCCTCATGCATCCGACATCGGGAAACGCCTCTTACTCAACGCCTACCTGACGAACCAACACGAAAACCTCCTCGCCCGTCTCGACGGCATATTCTGTGCGGTTCTCTACGATTCCAAAGCTCAGAAGGTTCACCTCATCTCCGATCGCTATGGTCTGCGGCGGCTCTACTGGACGGTCTATCAGCAAACGCTGGTGTGGGTGCCCGAACTCAAGGCACTGTTAGACATCCCCGGATATCAACCTCAATTGGATAAAGCGGCTATTGAGGACTTTTTGGGACTTCGGTACATTTTGGGCGATCGCTCTTTCTTTGAGAACGTCGAACTCCTTCCCGCCGCCACCATTTTGACGTGGAATATCCGTGAGTCCACCCTACAGAAAAAACGCTACTGGCACTGGTCAGACCTGCTCTCATCACCTCAAATGGATTGTTCTGATCATCGGGCGATCGAAGATGCCCTGGCGCACTCCCTTCACGAGGCGGTGCGAGTGCGATGTCAGCCCCACGAGTCGGTGGGCATTACCCTGAGTGGCGGACTCGACTCCCGAGCCCTGCTCGCCGCCGCTGCATCCTTTCAGGATTCCATTCCCTGCCTCACCTTTGGACAGCGCAACTGCCAGGACGTAAAGCTGGCTCAACAGGTCACCGAGCTGGCTCACGCTCCCCTGCACGTCATCGAACTCACCGCCCAAAACTGGCTCACCCCGCGAATACAAAGCCTTTGGGAAATGGATGCGCCGTGCAGCATTCTCCACGCTCATTTCTCTCAGCCCAGTCAGTATGTGCGGCAGCACGACCTGTTTAATGTGAATCTGCATGGCGATTGGGGCGGACGACTATCGGGACGACAATTCTTCCCGCCCGAGAAATTCGATCACTTTATCCAACGGCAACTCAATCTCGATGGCTTTGCCCGCTCACCCGAGCACAAGCACAACGTCCTGGAGCGAGGTCGAGCCTACTTCAAATCCTTGGGATCATCCTCATATGTGATGGCCTTCGATAGCCGCATGCGTTCCTACACCTCAAAAGATATGCGCATCAACTTAGTTGAAGGCATTGAAACCCGATTTCCCTTCGTTGATGTTGAGTTTCAGACATTTATTGCATCGGTTCCCATTCAGCATTTGATGGAAGCCTGTCCCTACCATCGAGTGTTGGATCGGTATTATCCAGCGCTCTTTCAACATGTGCCCTGGCAAGCCACAGGGCTGCCCGTGGCAAAAACACTGCCGAAGCACGGACTCCAGAAACACCTCGAAACTTACAGCCAAAAGATTCGGCACAAACTGGGTTGGGCTCAATCCTCCCCTTCAAAAGCATCCCCCCTGGCACCATACGCGAAAGAATTTGCCGACTATCCAGAATGGCTCCGCCAAGAACCCACCCGCTCGTTTGTTGATACGTTGTTCAATTCTTCAGCACGACTTTATGACGAATTTCTTGACCCCACTGATGTGAGACGAGATTGGGAACAGCACCTGGCTGGAGCAAATTTGGCCGACCGTTTGGGCACGGTGATGACATTAGAAGTCTGGCTTCAGCAGTTATTCAACGGCAAATACCGAACAGGCTTATAAGGATTTTAGATTTTAGATTTTGGACTTACGGAGTTGTTCGATGGCGTGGTCGAGAAGCGTACAGCCCTGTTCGACGGACTCGATGCGACAGAGTTGATCGCGCAGTTCTGCGGCTCCAGGAAACTCTTTGGCGTACCAGGCCATATGTTTTCTTGCCTGTCGAATGCCGCGATCGCCCTTATACTCAACGAGCATCACCAGATGTTCTTTCGCGCACTGTAATCGCTGAACATGAGTCGGTGCAGGTAGCCGTTGCCCAGTTTTGAGGAAATAATCAATTTCTCCAACCAGGAAGGGATAGCCCAGGGTTCCCCTGGAACACATCACCCCATCGGCTCCCGTCTCCTCCAAACATCGCATCGCAGCATCCACCGAAAAAATATCCCCATTGGCAATGACGGGAATGGAGAGGTGTTCTTTCACGCGCCGAATCCAGTCCCAGCGGGCTTTGCCCGTGTAGCCCTGGGCGCGAGTACGCCCGTGTAAGGTCAGCATCTGTGCTCCGGCGTCTTGCATGCGATGCCCAAACTCAACGGCATTAATCTCGTCATCGCTCCAGCCAATGCGGGTTTTCACCGTCACAGGGACATTCACTGCATTGACGACCGCTTCAACGAGCCGCACCGCCATGTCTGGATCTCTCAATAGGGAAGAGCCCCCTCCTTTCTTCGTGATCTTGTTCACTGGGCAGCCCATGTTGATGTCGATGGTTTCAGCCCCCTGGTCAACCGCTTTCTGCGCTGCCTCGGCCATGAAGTCTGGGCGACAGTCAAAAAGCTGAATGCTAATGGGGCGCTCGTCTGGATCAACGTCCATGATGTGGGGAAGCGACCGGAGGTGGTGCAGTTCACTGGCGCTGACCATTTCGGTATACATCATGGACTCTGGAGCATACCGACGCACCAGCCGCCGAAATACAAGATCGGTCACCCCTGACAGGGGCGATTGCAATACTCGACTATGCAACACCACAGACCCAATGTGAAGCGGTGAAGAAAGGGACTGATGGAGTGTAGGTGCTAAGACTGAAACCATTCCACGTTGATGAATAAGCTTTGATGAATCTTGCTATTCATCTAGCATAGGCTCAATATCAATCTCTTGAACAGGACGTACGCATTTTTGCGGGTGGGGTCCATCCTTCTGCTAGAAATATGAATGAGGCTAAGCACCTGCCAATCGAGTTT
>JAYKJC010000479.1:0-13266 GCA_035285885.1 Leptolyngbyaceae cyanobacterium
TCTTCAGGACTCATCTCATCCAGGCGCTTTTGCAACACAGCGTCTTCGTAGTCCTTGAGTTGCTGGTTGTAGGTCATGTTCTTCGTCACGGCCCGAAAAGCATAGGTCGATAGCCACACCAAAATCACGACCACCAACGCCACCTGAGTCCAGATGCCTGCATCAATGCCATCAACTCCCGCCCACTGAATCAGCAGGTACATCCCCCCTGTCCCCAGAAGAAGGGCAAGTCCAATTAAAATGACATCTAACCTGCTCATATCGTTCGCTCACAAAATTTGGCCGAGTTCTCGATCCGCATTCATCACATGGGTAGTTCGATAGTAAGAATGCTTAGGCATGCGGGCGAGTGCTCGTTCAGCAGATCTCTTCTTCCCAGCGTCTCGCCGGGAATACCATCTAGAGCCTCTGGTTCCAATGTGAATAAGAGCCAGAGGCTCCTGCAGCGATTCCCTGCCTCTGGCAGGGACCCAGACATCATCGAAGAATCGAGTTTCCCCCCTCAATCCCCTGCGCATGGGGGAAATTCCTGTTCTCCGCTTGCGCAGGGGGAGTTAGAGAGGGTCATTTTTGTCGTCATACCACTCCCATCCCGTGAAACAGTGACTCTAAACTTCTCTAGGACGAGGCCGAAGGTTCACAAATGGGCTCAGGAGAAGAATGCCAGGGAAAAACATAAACACCATGAAGTACATCAACAAGCGCTCAACAGAACGAGCGGTGTACCAACGTTGATTCAGATAGAACAACGTAGCAGCAGGAATGACAAGCAAATATGCGCCTGCCAATCCAACGTAGAGGGCGATCGCGATAATAGCGTTAGTGTCGAGGTTGTTTATGATTATGATGCTGAGGATGTCCATATGCTTGCGTAAGAACAGGGTCTAGGGCAGTTCGTGTCGAAAGTCAGTGATAGAAAATGTCGGTTAATCAACCCGTCCAAATTCAACCACCAACATTCAACCGCCAGAACATTAACGTCTTTGATATTAGCGTCTTCGAGGGACCAGTACCAACTCTGAGTAGAATTTTGGTGAGGATGGGAGCCTAACCTACATCCTCATAATGCCTTCACTCCAATTCTCGCTTGGGGAAAGTTTGCTCGTAAGACATCTAACTTGAAAAATTCAGGACTTGACAACGATAAGAGCGAAGCCTCTGGACATTAAGTCTGTCTTAGCTCAGCCCATGAACGTTCCAGATGCGCCGCCCTTTCGAAATGGTGACGGTTTTCTCAACTATTCTCCTCATCTTCGTTAACGCTAAACACATACCAGGCTGGGCCTGGCACCACTCACTAAAATGCGTGAGTCCTAAAATTTCTATCGATTCAATTTGTTCACAAAGTTGCAACTCGCGCCGATTAGTGGTGCAATGGTGAGTACCCTTTTTTAGCCACTGTGCTGATAGACCCAAGTCAAGTTTGGGGATCTTTGGTTTCTCATTAAGAACCTACAAGTGATTTCTAATCTAGAAGGGGTTTAACAAGGGGGCATGGCGGAATGGTAGACGCTACGGACTTAGAAAACTGAGCCTCAACGGAGAAATCTGTTGAGTGGAAGCTCTCAAACTCAGGGAAACCTAAATCTGATAACGATGCTTTCACTACACCGTGTTCACGGTGTTTGTCTCCAAAACTGAGACAGCATCTTGTTCAGACATGGCAATCCTGAGCCAAGCCGAATTGATGTTCGGAAGGTGCAGAGGCCCGACGGGAGCTACCCTAACGTTTAGTCGAGGGTAAAGGGAGGGTCCAATTCTCAAAGCCTCGCGTGATGTGACGGCAGCAGCGAAAGCTGCGGGAGAATGAAAATCCGTTGACCCTAAAAGGTCGTGAGGGTTCAAGTCCCTCTGCCCCCATTGATGGAGTTGCAGGATGTTGTTGCAGAATGCTGTTACAGACAGGTAGATGAGTACGTGAGGGAATGCTGCATACTCATCTGTTTTTAACCAACGTGCCTAGCGCTATAGACGTGACTTGTGGAGACGTTGAGATGCACATCCGCGCTGCAACACAGGATGATATTGAAACTCTTTTCGAGATTCGAACGAGTGTTGTCGAGAATCATCAGTCTCGGGAGGAAATTGCAGCCCTGGGAATTACGCCAACGTCAGTAGCTGAGATGTTGGCAACTGATTGCGCAGCATGGATTGCCAGAGTTGAGGGGCAAGACGTGGGGTTTGCGATCGCCAATGCCACTGAACAGACCGTTTTTGGATTATTCGTGTTGCCCGCTTATGAAGGTCGGGGCATCGGACGTGCTCTTATTGAGAAGGCTGAGCAGTGGCTCTGGTCTCAGGGAATTGACGAAATCTGGCTGGTGACCGATCAGAACCCTCAGCTACGGGCCTATGGATTCTATTGTCATCTTGGGTGGATTCCTGTGGGGCTTGAAACCGACGGCCCCTTTCGAGGCGAAATGAAATTCATTAAGCGGCGGGCTTAGGGAATTAACTAACTTAGAGAATTAACCAAGTGTTTGATGCATGGCTACCAAATTCATCTAAGAATGTTACTCTTGCAGCGTGCAAGCGTTTTTCTTAACCATTTGCTTCGAATGACTATGGCCGATCGTCAAAGCTCATCTGGAAACTACAGTTTTAATCAGGCAACCGATATTCGTCTACTGGTTCTCGATATTGATGGAACTATCGCAGGAGAATCCAACGAGATTCGCCCTGCAGTGATTGATGCAGTTAAGGCTGTAAAAGACAAAGGTATTCAGGTGGCGATCGCCACGGGACGAATGTATCGTTCCGCTCTCCGCTTCCATGAAGCCTTAGAACTGTCACTGCCGATCATGGCCTACCAGGGCGCAATGATGAAAGATCCGCGCACGCAGACTGTTCATCGCCACTGGCCTGTTTCTCAAGCGCTTGCGGCGCGACTCCTGGAGGATTTGGAAAGGCCCGCCCAAAAGCATCTCCTATCGATTCACTTTTACATTGATGATCAGCTCTACGTTAGAGATCTCACGCCTGAGACGTTGGAATATGCGGAGCGCTCGGGGGTTGAACCGATTGCGGTAGGAGACTTACGTACGGTGTTGCACCGTGACACGACGAAAATTCTGGCGCTCAGCTCAGACACCGACCTCATCAGCTCCATGCTCTCGTCGTTTCGCCAGCAGTACACCCCTGCCGAACTGTATTTCACAAAATCGGTCTCTACTTTCTTCGAAGCGGCCAACGCAAAGGTGAACAAAGGCATGGCCGTCCGTGCCCTGGCAGAGGATATGCTTGGACTCACCGCTGCCCATGTGATGGCCATTGGGGACAACTTCAACGATGTGGAAATGCTGCACTACAGCGGCGTTGGCATTGCCATGGGGAATGCACCCGAGGACGTAAAAGCCGAAGCTGACTGGGTCACGGATGATGTTGAAGCAGATGGAGTGGCGATCGCCCTCGAAAAATTCTTGCTTTAGAAATTGCTTGCTTTAGAAAATTACGACCACACAAAAAAAGCAGGAGGAACATCCTCCTGCTTTTCCAAAGATCTAGCGCATAAGCACTATGGGTTTGCGAACTTACTCAGCCCCTTGAGGCAAAAGTTCGCGATCTTCGCCCGATAGAATCGTCACCTTACCATCGCCATCAATGTCAACCACAGCGGTACTGCCCGACTGTATCCGACCCGAAAGAATTTCTTCCGCTAGCGAATCCTCAAGCAATCGCATGATGGCTCGGCGCAATGGACGGGCACCGTAGCTTGGGTTGTAGCCTTCTTCCACCAATCGATCCTTAAACCTCTCAGTGACCTCAAGGGTAATCCCTTGCTCAGAGAGACGGCTGAAGACTTCTTTCAAGAGAATGTCGGAAATCTCCTTCACCTCGTCCTTCGTCAACTGACGGAAGACGATAATCTCGTCAATCCGGTTTAAGAATTCAGGTCGGAAGTACTGCTTCAACTCTTCGTTGACCAATGATCGAATTCGAGTGTATTGAGCATCGGCTGCATTCTCTTCTGAGAACTCAAAGCCAAGTCCGCTGCCACCCTTTTCAATCACCTTGGAACCGATGTTGGAGGTCAGAATCAACAGCGTGTTCTTAAAGTCAACGGTTCGCCCCTTCGCATCTGTCAAACGGCCATCTTCAAGAATTTGAAGCAGCATGTTGAAGATGTCAGGGTGAGCTTTCTCGATCTCGTCAAAGAGAACAACCGTGTACGGACGACGACGAACAGCTTCAGTGAGCTGTCCACCTTCGCTGTAGCCGACGTATCCCGGAGGAGAACCGATGAGCTTGGAAACCGTGTGGCGCTCCATGAACTCAGACATATCGAGACGAATCATCGCCTCCTCTGAACCGAAGAAGTAGGAAGCCAAAGCTTTCGTCAATTCCGTCTTACCAACCCCTGTTGGGCCAGAGAAGACAAAGCTCGCAATCGGACGATTGGGATTCTTCAGACCCACGCGGGCTCGACGAATCGCACGAGACACCGCCTTGACGGCTTCATCCTGACCGATTAACCGCTGATGCAGCGTATCTTCCATGTGAAGCAGCTTCTCAGACTCAGATTCGGTCAGTTTATTGACTGGAACGCCTGTCCAGGAAGCAACGATCTGTGCGATGTCCTCTTCTGTGACAACAGGAGACGAATCATCACCATTCTCGGCCTCAGCCTTCTTGCTCTGGGCGATCGCCCGGATCTCAGCCTTAATCTCCATTTCTCGATCGCGCAGTTCACCTGCTCGATCAAAGTCCTGGGAGCGCACAGCCTCATCTTTATCTTTCAGAACCTGGCGCAATTCTTTATCCAACTCCTTCGCTGCAGGAGGCAGTTGAGAATTGATCAAGCGAACGCGAGAACCCGCTTCGTCGATGAGGTCAATCGCCTTATCGGGCAGATACCGATCAGAAATATACCGATCGGAGAGCTTAGCAGCCGCTTCGAGGGACTCATCTAGAATCTTGAGTTTGTGGTGCTGCTCATAGCGATCGCGCAACCCATGCAGAATCTCGATGGTTTCATCAACCGTGGGTTCTCCAACCATGACTGGCTGGAAGCGTCGCTCAAGGGCCGCATCTCGCTCAATGTGCTTACGATACTCATCCAGAGTGGTTGCACCAATACACTGCAACTCACCGCGAGCCAGCGCAGGCTTCAGAATGTTTGCTGCGTCAATCGCCCCTTCAGCCGCACCTGCTCCGATGAGCGTGTGAACCTCGTCAATCACAAGAATGACATTGCCCGCTTGGCGAATCTCATCCATGATTTTCTTCAGACGTTCTTCGAATTCTCCTCGATACTTCGTTCCAGCAACGAGAAGACCGATGTCCAGGGTGACGACCCGCTTTTCTTCCAAAATATCTGGAATATCGCCATTGGAAATGCGCTGAGCCAATCCTTCGGCGATCGCCGTTTTACCTACCCCAGGTTCACCAATGAGAACCGGGTTGTTTTTGGTTCGACGACCCAGAATCTGGATGACGCGCTCAATCTCTTTCTGACGACCCACCACCGGATCTAGCTTTCCTTCACCAGCGAGCTGAGTCAAGTTTGAGCCGAACTCATCTAAGGTTGGAGTCTTCGTTCGGCCTTGTGAGCCACCCGCAGAAACCTCTGCAGTTTCGCCCAACATCCGAATGACCTGAGTCCGAACCTTCGACAGATCCACTCCTAGGTTTTCTAATACTCGGGCGGCGACCCCTTCTCCTTCACGGATTAAACCGAGGAGGAGATGTTCTGTTCCAATGTAGTTGTGCCCAAGCTGTCGTGCCTCTTCGAGAGACAATTCCAGCACACGTTTTGCCCGTGGCGTGAACGGGATTTCTACCGCTACAAAGCCAGAACCGCGACCAATAATCTTTTCAACTTCAATTCGAGCATCTTTGAGATTTACGCCCATTGACTTCAGAACTTTGGCGGCGACGCCTGTTCCTTCGCCAATTAAGCCGAGAAGAATCTGCTCAGTACCCACAAAATTGTGTCCCAGGCGGCGAGCCTCTTCCTGGGCGAGCATGATTACCTTGATTGCCTTTTCTGTGAAGCGTTCAAACATGATGTCTATTCATCACCTGCTGCGTGCCGGTACGCTGATTCTAGCATAGGGGATCTGACTGTTTGCTAGCCCTGCAAACAGTCTAAGGAGTGATGATTTCCGAACAAACCTTTACCAAAGTCGATGTCGGATAGGGGAATATTTCTTAAAGTTTCCTTAAACCATAAGGATTTCCGACAAAGATAATCTCTAAGCCTTGCTGTTTCGTCAAGCATTTTCGGGCAGCGCACCCCTACGAAAATCTAATGAATGAGTAGGGGATATGAATAAAAAATTTATATATGGAAGTCTTTTTCTGAAAAGGGTGAAACAGTTGTCAGGTTAAGAATCCATCCGAATTGTCTAAGACGCTGATCCACTTGTTCTTTCCATTCCTTCAACTCGGTCTGAAATGGCACGGCCTGCAACCCTCCGCGCCAGAGAATCAGTGCATCTTCGCGGGTGTCTTGGTAATACCCTTTACGAATTCCGGCTTGTTTGAAGCCAAAGGAGTGATAGAGGGCGATCGCCCCCTTATTGGACGAACGAACTTCTAGCGTGGCGCGCTTCATCCCTCGTTGACAGGCTAGATGGAGCTGAACCCACAGCATCAGCATCCCAAATCCTTGGCGACGGAAATCTGGATGGATTCCTAGAAGGGTAATGTGAGCTTCATCCACGATTGCCCAGGAGCAGCTGATCCCCAGCATCCTCTGAAGCTGATCATCCTCTTGTTGTTGCTCAGTCCCGTCCTGATCTTTGCCAGACATCTGTGCAGTCTCCAGTTGTGCAGTCTCTGGTGAGGACTCTGGAGCAGTTTCTGGTGTGGATTGTGGTGCGGGCTCCAGCGTCGATTCACTGGTTCTTTGACGAAATCGGCGTGATCCATCTGGGGCTATCTCTGAGCCGACTTCTGGGGCGATCGCTGATGGACACCTTAAGACAACTAAATCACTATTGGGACTTTCGATTTCCCGGCGATATCCGGCCTCATTCCAGAGGCCCCCAAAACATAACCTGTCGAGTTCCAATGTTTCAGGAATCCCTTCTTCTGATAAGAAACCAACCGTCAGCACCGTCATATTGTCATAAATATTAAAATCTGATAGACCAATCCCGTTAGGACTGGTAATTTTCCTGTCGGGAAAACCATGAGTCTTTGTAGGACTTACGCATTTTTGGGGGTGGTGGCGGGCTGAGTCTGCCATCACTACCCAAAAATGTTCTAAATATAGAGAACTTGCGTAATCATAGAGGACTTGCGTAAGTTCTACTAAGAAAAGACAACTAAGCGACAATAGCTTATACAGCCATGATTACGACGATGAACAGTAAGCGGAATAGTTCATGCTAAGTCTCGTATGCTTCTCAACTGCTTCTCATGCGGTTCGGTCGGTCATGATCAGAGGCTTGTGTGTTGCATTTGTCAGGGGTATTCCTGGCAATGCCTGCGTTGCTCCAGGACTGGCGAATGTCTGAGAAGATATTCCAGGGCCAATCCTTATAGAATGGCCGATCCTTACGGAAGGATGGAATTTTTGAAGCGACTGTCGTGACACTCACATAGAATTAAATTTTGGGTTAAATTTTGGGCGATCGCTCGACTTACCGTACATATACCTTGCCTCGGTTGTGAACTGGAGTTTTCTCTGGGTGTGTGTTTAGCGTTGCGGTGGAAACCCCCGCTATCGCTGCCCCCTTATGAGGGGGCTCATAGAGTCGCTGGCTCGAAGTCCCCCTCATAAGGGGGATTTAGGGGGATCGGCAAAGCGTCGCGCTAAACATGCACTTCAGTTCTCACATCGGATTGGGTTTGAATCACGATTAGATAATGTTGCTTTCTAATTCTGCAAGCTCAAATCACTCACTCAACTACTTAAGACTTCATGGAGGATGATTCACACTAATGGTTTCTATCGCAGCACCCCAATCTGGAAAGCAATACTTAAATCCTTCAGGTTCGACACCCCTGTCTCCCAATCAGTGTCTTTTGCCGTTGACTGCTCGTGTGAATGAACAAGACCATCTTGAAATTGGTGGATGTGATGTTGTTGAACTCGTGCAACGATTTGGTTCTCCACTATACATTCTTGACGAGACAACCCTGCGATCTGCCTGTCAGCGTTATCGTCAGGCATTCGAAACATACTACCCAGGAGAATCGCTCGTTCTATATGCCTCTAAAGCATGGAACTGTTTAGCCATTTGTGCGATCGCCGCTAGCGAAGGGCTAGGCATTGATGTTGTCTCAGGTGGCGAACTTTTAACAGCATTGGAAGCACACGTTGATCCGCAAAATATCTACTTCCACGGCAATAACAAGTCCATCGAAGAACTTAAACTCGCGGTTGATGCAAATGTCACCATCGTCATCGACAACTGGTACGAACTTCAGCTCCTGTCAGAGCTTACAGAAAACCTGACTCGACCTGTTTCCGTCTTGTTGCGAGTGACACCAGGCATCGAATGCCACACCCACGAATACATTCAAACGGGGCACTTAGACAGTAAGTTTGGCTTTGACCCCGATCAGCTTGAAAAAGTCTTTGAAACTCTTAAGCACTCATCGTCTATTTCTTGCATAGGGCTCCATGCCCATATTGGGTCACAAATTTTCGAACTCCAGCCCCATCACGATTTAGCAGATGTCATGGTGCGCTGGTTAATCAAAGCCAAAGAGTATGGACTCCCCGTCAGCACCCTCGATGTGGGAGGCGGATTGGGCATGAAGTACACCGAACAAGATGACCCACCCAGTATTGATGAATGGGTAAAAACCGTTTGCGATGCGGTTGTCAAAGCGTGCAACACTCATAACCTACCGTTACCCAAACTATTGTCAGAACCCGGTCGATCCATCATCGGGCCGACCTCAGTAACGGCCTACACGGTCGGAAGCCAAAAAATAGTTCCTGGAATGCGGACATACATTACGGTTGATGGAGGGATGTCGGATAATCCTCGTCCGATTACTTACCAATCTGTTTACCGAGCTGTTCTTGCGAATAAAATGTCGAAGCCGATTCAAGAAACTCCCATTACACTGGCCGGAAAGCACTGTGAATCAGGGGATATCGTTATCAAAGACGTTCACCTACCTGAATCAGCATCGGGAGACATTGTGACAGTTTTAGGAACTGGCGCATACAATTACAGCATGGCTTCTAACTACAACCGGATTCCTCGACCTGCAGCTGTTTTAGTTTCAGATGGAGATGCAAGTCTCATCATTCGACGGGAAACGTATCACGATTTAATACGTCAGGATCAAATGCCCAGTTATTTGCTTGAAAAGCATTAGCAAACGAGACGGTTTTGTGGGGTTAATGCTGAATGTGGAACTGTGGGCATTCAACTGCCCATATTCTCGTCCTCTTTGCCCCCTAAAAGCAGCACCTAGAAGCAACTACTGTAGGTCAATGACATGTTTGTAGGGGTGCAACATTGCTAATTTTGGAGAATAGCGTAGGGTGGATTGAAGTTACGTTGTCGAAGTCTTGCCAGCGTAACTTCAATCCACTGATGCCACCTCTTTTGTGGGGTTATGCTAGCGTTCTGGCGCAGCCATGCCCGAAAGGCTATACCCAACCTACAATTTAAGGTGTACCGCGCCGATAGGTGTTGTTCTGATTCGACTTCTTGCATAGCTCTTCTCTTTGTCCGAATGCCAACCCGATTTAGTTTTATGTTTCTTTAGGTTTGTATACATTTAGATTGATATGGGTTCAAGTTTGAACGGTTAAGTCTGTATCGCTTTTGTAGAAGCAAGGAGAATCAGCAGGGAAAATTAACATAATTAACTCTTAGAGAAAATCAATTCTTAGAGAAAATCAGCTCTTAGAGAAGCTAGTTAAACTCTTCTACTCTGATAAACCATGGTGTGACTCAATCCTGTTCCTTAATCAATCGGGTTGTGACTAAGATCAGCATTGGATTTGTCTTGAGTTGGTGCATGGAAGCAAATTTACACTGATCAAATGGGTTCATTTTTCAAGCAATGGCTGACAATTTTTAGCTGGACGCAGTCCTTGCTTGTTGTGGTCGATTTTGTATTGGTTGCTTTCTTGATTTATGTTCTGTTGCTGCAAATTCGCGACAGACGAACTTTTCACCAATTTCTTGGCTTGGTTATCCTGGTTGCGGCAGCAGGGTTAAGTCGGTTCTTGGCTCTCAAGTTTCTGGCCTTTGTGCTGAACATGCTGGTGATTGGCAGTGCTGTAGCCATGGGGTTGATCTTCCAGGCTGAATTTCGGCGATTTCTGGAACATATTGGTCGAGGTAATTTTCTCAAGCTGTTTAGACCGTCTAGAGAATCGGCATCACAATCGAATGATGTGATCGATGAAATTGTTGATGCCATTAAGGAACTGTCTCAGAATCGTACGGGAGCTTTACTGATTCTTGAAACCGATCGCCCAATCGACGAACGGGATTTTTCGGTTCCTGGAGTTCGCATTAATGCTGAAGTTTCGAGAGAACTTCTACAAACGATTTTTCAAACCACCACCCTGTTGCATGATGGGGCGGTACTCATTCGAGATTCGCGCATTATGGCGGCGGGTGTCATTTTGCCAATCTCAGAGCGAGATGCGTCACGACAACTGGGCACCCGGCACCGGGCTGCAATGGGAATTACAGAAAGGGTCGATCATTGCTTATGCATTGTGGTGTCAGAGGAAACGGGGTCAATTTCGATTGCTGAACGAGGGTTGCTCAACCGTCCACTTACGAGCAGTAAGCTGCGGGAGATGCTGAGGATTCGGTTCTCTCGAATTTCTGAACGGGAAGCTGTTTCTCCGAAGTTGCGCGGACTTTGGGATCACTTGATTTCTCGTTCATTGGCTGCAACCTCGCAATTGATTCACTTCTGTCTATCGTTATTTCAGACGAAAAAAAGATAAAGCGTCTGTGTTCGCTTCACCTGTGAATTGCAAGGCAACGTCTAAGCGAAGTGTGACTAGGGTCTTACATGATCCGTTTTAGTTGGTGCGATCGCCCCCTTTATGGCTATCGCCGTAACAGCTTCCGGACAGATGGCGATGGGCGGGAATATTACTCACATAAATTGCTACGCTATGGCAGGAGAAGGGGATCAGCGTTAGGAAAACATATGACAACAACCATGCACAGTGCTTTACAGGATTTACCGAATGATCTGGTTCGAGAGCGGTTGCCCGGACATATCGCTGTCATTATGGACGGCAACGGACGTTGGGCGACACGTCGAGGCTTGCCTCGTAGCGTTGGACATCGTAAAGGAGTAGACACGCTCAAATCACTTTTACGCTGTTGCAAAGATTGGGGCATTGATGCGCTGACGGCCTATGCATTTTCTACTGAAAATTGGAGTCGCCCCCTCGAAGAAGTCGAATTTCTTATGGCTCTGTTTGAGCGGGTCTTAAGGCAAGAACTGGATGAGATGGTGCAAGAGGATGTGCGGATTCGATTTGTGGGCAATTTGGATGAGTTGCCGCAAAAGCTGCAGACGATGATTCGGCACTCGATGGAGGTGACGAAAAATAACGCTGCGATTCAATTTACGATCGCCAAGAATTATGGGGGCCGTCAGGAAATTGCTCAGGCGTGTCGTCACATTGCTGAAAAGGTTCAGAAAGGACTGTTGTCTCCAGATGAGATTGATGAGTCAACCGTTGAGCAGCATCTATACACCACAGGCGTCAATGATCCTGACTTGCTCATCCGCACCAGTGGGGAAATGAGGCTCAGCAATTTTTTGTTGTGGCAAACGGCCTATTCCGAGCTGTATGTGACAGACACCCTCTGGCCTGATTTTGACCGTCATGCTTTTCATAAGGCGTTGCAATCCTACCAGATGCGCGATCGCCGTTTTGGTCGCGTCACTCAGCCCAATGCTCAACCTTAAACGAAAGACCTGAGAGTCGATAACTTCTAAGAACCTGAAAATCTGACTCTACACATCCTTGAGAAATTAAGGCCCTGAAATTAAGGCCCAGAGAATATTGCCGCATCCAAATCATCTCGGCTGAGGGAGTACTTAAATGCTCGTTGAACATCTTCACCCCCACGAGCGGCGATATAGCGAACAGAAATTGAATCGACCTCAAGGCAAATTTCAGCATTCCACGTTGTCTTGTCAACGAGCCAACAGTGCCGATCGTTTTCTTTCGGTTCGCACCCGTGAGACATCAACCAATTTTCGATCTCGGGTAACGGGTAATTGTATAAAGGTGCATCAGATGGAGGAAGGCTCATATTAGCTATGACTCACAGATAAGGAGTGGGTTGGGTTTTTGTGTGAGTGCGGATAGTCTGCCCACACTCACACAAAAATTTGAGTGTTTTTCCATTTTTTTACATTTCTCGCTAGAAGGCTAGGAGAAATTGCCCCTTTTTTGCAAATGATTGCGATCGCCCCTTCTAAAATCGATGGCAGTTTGAAACAGAGTTCAGCAGACCCTTATGGGCACCCTGGGACGCGTCCCCTCCCCTGCCGACATCACCCTGGTAAATCTGATGGAGCAACGCTTAAACTTTCTGATGCCATGAAGATACGAGCCACATTGGCTGACTCTGGCGCTGTGCCTCGGTAGAACTACGGATCTGTAAAGCAAGGAGACTTGAAGAATATCCATATTTGCCCTGGAATCACCCATAAAAATTCTTCCTAAGATGGTCACGTAAAGGTGTCTATCTGGGGAAGGCGATTTAATGATCAGTCGATTATTTGGGGCGATCGCGATCGCGACCATCACCACTATCACGACTACGTCTGTCACAAACTACTTACTGGAACGCCCCTGGTGTATTCACTTAGATTCATCAGGGAAACAAACCATTTCCTATGGAGACAACGATTGCATTCGGACGACACGGATGGCTAATGAGACCTCTCCCTCACTCTACAACTTAAGCAAAGTTAACAGTAGAGGATAAAGCTGCATTTTTTGCTCCAGATCCGAAACGCCTCAACAACTCCTTAACAACTCTTCAACAGCACGTTTCCTTAAACCATCATCGGACATTCTTGATCGTCGGTAACCCATCCGAGTAGACACTTCAGTGGGGCACATCTCCAGTACTTTCTCCATTTCCCTACACCACCTTCTTTAGGGCAACCACGGATAATTCTTGAAATCGGGCTTGCGTTTTCCTAAAAACGCCTGTTTCCCCTCGGCCCCTTCTTCAGTCATGTAGTAGAGCATGGTGGCATTGCCTGCGAGTTCTTGCAGTCCGGCTTGACCGTCACAATCCGCATTAAAAGCCGCCTTGAGACAGCGAATTGCAATTGGACTTTTCTCTA
>JAYKJC010000480.1:0-3439 GCA_035285885.1 Leptolyngbyaceae cyanobacterium
CTAACCTATGCAGCACGTAAATTGAACCATCCTATATTGGTGGCATGACAACCATTTGGATCGATGCACATTTGTCTCCGGCGATAGCAACCTGGATCACAGATACCTTTGGGATTACAGCGTTGGCTTTACGGGATCTTGGTCTACGAGATGCAGAAGACCCTGAAATCTTTGAGGCTGCCAAGGCTCAAGGAGTAATTTTTATGACGAAAGATAGTGATTTTGTAGATTTAATTGAGCGATTGGGATCACCACCGCAAATTATCTGGTTGACTTGCGGCAATACCTCAAATGCGAGGCTAAGGGAGATATTGAGTTCAGTTCTACCAGAAACACTAGAGTTGCTACGTTCTGGTGAAAAATTAGTAGAGATCAGTGGGGATTAGCACGGCGGCATAACAACCCCAATGCACCCGACCGATGAGAGGTTGTCTGTGAGCATTCGAGGTTATTTGCGGCGGGTGATTGGGAACGTTATGCCGCTTAACATTTGAATCATCATTCCATATGCCTAAATTAACGCTTCAAGTCCGAACCCATGACAACTTGCTAGAGCTACTTGCTCAGTCTGAATCGGCAGCTTGGATTGTCGCGGAAGAGAAAGTTGGGAAAATTACCCATGTCCAAATCGTCAATTTTGAAGGAACGCAAATGATTGAGGCCATTTTTGACCGAAATGCTAGCTATAAAGATGATAATAGGTTAGTGATCAAATTTCTAGACGGGCATGTCGTTAACTGCAGTATGCAGTTTGATGGGTAAAACCCTGTTCGCTATATTTGAGGCAGTGCTATCGAATGTCTTACTCTGAGGTTCTTGTATGGATATCGCGGATACCTTGAATGAAATTACGGCTTTAAGTGTTGAAGATAGAATCCTTCTGGTACAAGCGATTTGGGACAGTATTGCAGCCGAACAAGTTTATCCTGATCTGACAGAATCGCAAAAGCATGAACTCGATTGCCGGATTGAGAGCCATAATGCTGATCCCGATAACGTCCTCACCTGGGAAGAGATGAAAGCATCAGTCAGAAAGCAAGCATGAAGTACGTACTGGTATTTCGTCCAGAAGTCCGTAACGACCTCAGCAATGCGTATGATTGGTATGAGAGTCAACAAGCTGGTCTAGGTGATGAATTTATTGATTGTGTAGATGACCTACTCAATCGGATCTGCATGATGCCAGAGTCTTATGCAATCGTTTACCGGGATATTCGCCGAGCAGTCATCAAGCGATTCCCATATGCTGTCTACTATCGAGTGATTTCAAGTCGAGTCGTTGTGACCGCGATTTTTCATGGTCGGCGTGATCCAAAGTCATGGCGATCGCGAACCTAACAGCCCCAATGCACCCGACCATTGAGGTTATTGATTAGTTCTTAAAGGTTGCTAGTGGCGTGTGATTGGGAACGTTGGGCTACTTTGTCAGTCGGCTGCAACAGTTCATCTAGGCTATCTTTCAGCATTCAGAGTTATGAATCTGAGGCTCTTGGTAGAGAAGAATTAGAGTTTGATGTTGCTTGGAAGCACTTCCTGGGCAGGAAACTATAGAATTGAACTAGGCTGATAACAAAACGTGAGCAATTCTGCTATGAAAACGCTGGCTAAGTGGTCTGTAGAGGACTATCATCACATGATTGAAGCGGGTATTCTGCATGGTCGCTCTGTAGAACTGTTAGCAGGCGAAATTGTTGAGATGAGTCCAGAAACCCCAATCCATTACACCACAGCAAAACGAGGTGCAAAATATTTAGAGGAGTTGCTATCAGATAAAGCTGATGTTCGCTTCAATGGTCCTATTACCCTAGCCGATTCAGAACCTGAACCTGATATTGCGGTTGTCCGACTTCCAGAATCAGCGTATAACGATCGTCACCCGAATCCCCAAGATATTTTCTGGATTGTAGAAGTCGCCAAGACCAGCTTAAAGAAAGACGTAGAAGTCAAGGCTGCGATTTATGCAATGGCTGCGATTCAGGAATATTGGGTTTTAGACTTATCTGCTAAACAAATAAGTGTATTTAGAAATCCTCAAGGGGATAAGTATATTGAAAAATATGCGATTGCGGAAGGAACGATTACATCACTAACATTTCCCGACGTTGTGGTCTCTGTCAAAAGGCTTTTATCTTGAGAAGAAGGCCCGACGGGCGTAGGGCTCTCAGAAGTGCTTGACCTTGAACAATCCGGGGCTAACTCTACCGCTGTCAGGAGACGATTTTCCTCTCGCTATTCATATTTTCCTCTCGCTATTCATAATGGTGAAGGGCGATCGCCTTTCCACGTATCAAAAGGGCGATCGCCCTAAAATGGAAAGTGTTAGTTTCAAACCGTTCCCCTATGGGGGAATGCGATGCCTCAAACCTTTGGTGTTACAAAAGCAATTACAAACTTGAGTGAGGCTCACACTACGTTCCAGTTGCAGCCAACAATTGACTCTGCGTTTTTCCCAGAGTGCTTGGGGCCATTCCCAGACCTGATCCTGCACAACATTGAAGTGGGCGATCGCCCCCGCAACACTATCATGCTTACCTTTATGCCGATGTCGAGGGTTTCCAGCAAAATCACTTCGGTCTGCAGTTCTTTCAGATTGCCGAGGACAACGGCTGCACTAAACCACGCCAACCCATCGGTATCTTCGTAAAAAGCACAGCACAGGGGTTTGACTTAACCGTGGCGCGTGTGGGCGTAGTGGGCGCGTAACGCATCGCCTCCAAAGTCATTCCTCAAATCGCGCCACACGGTGTGAATATGGTTTGCATTGTTTTGGGTGTTGTCATACTCAATCAGAACGGTGGGGCCATGAAGCCGATAATAGTGAGCCTGTCCGGGTTCCAACGCTCCAGCCCAGGCAAACTGAATCATATTCAAATCAGCCGTCTGAATCTGCTGCCACTGGCCTTCCGCCAGATTGGGCGTCAAGTTTTGCACATAGGTTTCGATCAGTCGAACCGCCAGATTGCGGCTGTCTGAGGTCATGTTAGCGAGGCGCAAGCCCGTCGGTTGCTCCAGGGCTTGGGCTCGACCGGGGCCAGTCAGAATGTCGCCAAAGGATTGATTCGCCAGCACCACCTGCTCTTGCTGGGCGGAGGTCAGGGTGTTGAGCAGGGCAAAGGCCAAATCTTGTTCATCAGCGAGCGATCGCAATCCCCGATGGGGCTCAATTTGCACCTGCGCCGGGTTCGCACCCCAAAACGTGGGCGTGACCGTCACCTCTTGCTCAGACATCACCGCCACATTCAGCGAGAAGTGGTGCCCTTCCATGCGCCATCCCCACGGCGTCTGGGCGGGATCGCCAAACACGGTGAGAAAATACAGCTCCGGATCTCGGATGGACGCTGATCCTCCCATCTGTTGCAGAACCGTCTCCAGGGTCACAATGTTCTGAAACTTTTGATAGCCCGTCTCGCTCAGGGTAAATTGCAGCAGGCGATCGCAC
>JAYKJC010000481.1:0-3704 GCA_035285885.1 Leptolyngbyaceae cyanobacterium
CTTAAACGCTTTTTTCACATCCTGAAGCGTCAAACCTTCCAGTTTGGGCACAATCCGAAAGCCAGCGGAAAGGGTGGGAATCTGGATATTCAGGGCATTCACATCCTTGTGGGCTTCATCGGGGAAGATAGAAATTGTGGTGGCAGGGACGCGATCGAGTTCTACAATTTCCAGCGGCAAACCTTCTTGAGCCAGTTCCTGCTGATAGAGACTGGCAAAGGCGGGATGTTCGACCACCGTCACCAGTTCGTTGGCTTGACCGGGGGGAGTCATGCGGCGCAAGCCCCGACCCAGGGTTTGTTCGGGCAGAATATTGGCTTTAGAACTGTAGGGACGTAGGGGCACGATCGTCGTCACGTTTCGCACGTCCCAGCCTTCCCGCAGCATCAGCACCGAGACAATGCAGAAATAGGGGCTGGCGTTGCTGTCCAGTTCCCGGCTGAGTTTTCGCAATGCCTTCAGGTCATCGTCGCTGATGGCTTTTTCGTCTTCGACAAATTCATATCGAGCCGCTTTGCCCCGTCCCACCTTTTTCAATTTGCCTTTCAGGTTGGTGTGCAAGTTGATAGTTTTGCCGTTGAGCTGTTCAAACAGGGAGTCGGTGTTGAAGCGTTGAGTAATCTGATCGGCGGCATCGGTATCGTCGCACATGATGAACAGCAGGGGCTTTTTGCCGCTGGCTTGCCACTCATCCCGGCTAGCTTTCCAGCGTTCGTAGCCCAGGAGTAAATGCTGCTCCCAGCGGTAGGCAGCGTTGTCGTCGGCTTGCTCCACTAGCTTGCGACTGGCTTGCCCAATCAGCGGGGTTTTCACAATCCCGGCATCGACTGCTTCACCAAGGGGCGTATCGCAGGCGATGTGTTTAAACAGCAAGCCTTTGTTGTCTTTAGGGGTAGCAGAAAAATCCAGTTGCGCCACCAGCTTGCAACCACTCCGCGCCAAAATTGTTTCGTGCAAGGTGCGGATCGCTTCGTTCCAGGCAGAGCCGGAATCCCAGACGTGGTGAGCTTCGTCGTTGAGTACCATGACGCGGCGGTGGGTGGTGATGCGATCGCGCAGTGCTGCCCCAGTATCCAATGCTTTCTTTTTGGAAACTACGGGTCCCATCCAGGCGTAGGAATCCGCTTCAGCTTTCTTTTTGCGCTTAGTAGTGTCGTAGAGGCGATGGATATTGGTGAGGTAGAGGGTTCCGCCCGTTGCTGCACCGCTGGCTTCGTCTTGCAGCACCACAGACAGGTTCCAGTCGCCGCGCCATTCGGGAGGAATCAGGGGGTCTTCGTCAAACACGCGCCCGTTGCCAAAGTCGTCTTTCAGACGTTCGTAGACGGTGAGGTTGGGAGCGATCACCACAAAATGCCGCGCCATCTCTGAATCGGATTCGCGCAGGGCGTGGAAGTAGCTCCAGACGATGCAGAGGCTCATGACTTTGGTTTTGCCTGCACCCGTCGCCAGTTTGAAGGCATAGCGGCTCCAGGCATCTTCGTCTTCAGTGATACCCAGTGCTTGCAATTCTGCATTCGCGCCGCCAAATTCGGCAATGATTTGGGACAGACATTCGATTCGCCGCACTTCTTTGAGATAAATCAGGGTTTCCACTGCCTCTCGCTGGCAGAAGTAGTAACGAAACTCAAATTCTTCACCATCGGGCATAACTTTGCGGTGGGCGCGGTTAAACCAGTGGTTGAGTAGTTGAATCGTAGTGTCGCTGGCTCCGATATAGAAGGCTTCTCGCCACTCTCGCACCGCTGCCCGCAGGTTATTGACCACCTCAATCGGGGAGGCTCTGCGTCCCTGTTTCACCACAGCGGGGTCGCCCGATTTTTCTGCCCGGACGCGATGGGCGTTGGGTTCTTGCCAGGGGGCAAACAGGGGTTCGAGAACAGTGGGGTTGAGAGTGGAGGAGGTCATGGATTAAGCAGTCGCATAGTCAGAATATTCGCGCATTGAAGGGTGGTGGAAACCTACGACAATTTCCTTTTTGGAGATGCCCATTTCTTGCAGGTCTTCATCAACATCAATATCCGTATTGTTTTCCTGGAGCCAGATCTTGCCATCTTTGAGGTCAAAATGAAAAATGCAGTGATGCACTCGATGCTTGCCATCCCACCCCACATCGAGTAGGAGGTAGCGATCGCGTTCGGTATCAAACACTAATTCAACCTCGATTCCGGATTCTGGATGTTGATTGATTGAGTCTGCATACTGTTGCAAAAAGGCTTTGACACTTTTCCGCTGGAGTTCTAATCTATCCATGACTGAATTTCCTCCTTTTCTGGGCTATAGACAATCAGTTTGACTGGATATTCTTCAAGCAGATCTTGAATTAAAATCTCCCCGAACAATTCCTCATAGGTAGAGTCAGGAATCGCTAGATAGATAATTCGATCGGGTTCCACTCGTTTCAATGCCACTTTGTAAGGTAAAAATTGTCCAAAGGCTTGATAGAAATCAGTGATTTTCGAGGTTCGTAGAAAACTTTTAATCTCTACAGCGATCTTCTGGTTGTCTTTCTCTGCTGCGATCAACTTTTCTGCGCCTAAGTCCACCTGAAGTCTCAGAGTGCCAACTTTCAAACGGAGCGGATCGTGAGTAATCGTCCAACCATCCTTTTCTAGAGCACTTCTAACAGCTTGATGAAAGCGGTCTTTCCGAGACATGGCTTTAAGCCTCCACCTCTACGGTAATCGAGGTATCGCAGCCGAAGGTATCGACGACTTTGACACAGGCAGTGTATTTGCCGGGAGCGGGGTAGGTGTATCCGGCATCGCTGATGGTTTTGAGACTGCGATCTTTGCGCGTCCGGTAGTCTTGCCAGTCGTGGGTGAAAGGTTTGCCGGGATGCCAGTTGAAATCGATCGCCCAAAAGTCAATAAAATCAAAACCGCTTTTGATCGCCCGTTCCTTGATCGCTTCTAGTTCTTTACTGGGCACTTCGGCGAGGGAGGGGAGGAACTGGGTGAGTTTGATGTCTACTGCCCGGAGTCCCTCACCCCCAGCCCCTCTCCCAACTTGGGAGAGGGGAGCCGAACTGTCTTGTTCCCCTTCTCCCTGCTTGGGAGAAGGGGTTAGGGGATGAGGGTTAAACGCCTGACGCACAATAGCCAATGCCTCATCCAGCTTCGTTTCCACCAACTCACTCGGTATCCGAACTATCCTCAAACCTAAAGACTCCAGCAATTCCTGTCGTTGTTGATCCGCTTCTTGCTGTGACTCATGCACCCTTCCATCAACTTCCACAATCAGCCGCTCTGCACCACAGAAAAAGTCAACAATGAACGCACCGATCGGCTGTTGTCGTCTGAATTTCCGTCCTTCTAGCTTGCGACCCCGTAAAGCTTGCCAGAGAATGTCTTCGCTGGATGTAGGTTCCTTACGAAATTGACGGGCAACCTCGGTCATTTTCTTTTTGAGGGCGGGGGTGATTTCCCAGTATTCGTCCTCAGAATTTCCCTCACCCCCAGTCCCTCTCCCAGAAGGGGAGAGGTGAGCCGGAGTTTCTTGTCCCCCTTCTCCCTGCTTGGGAGAAGGGGTTAGGGGATGAGGGCTACGATACACCGCCTCCGCCGCCAACACTGCCACCTCCAAAAACGGCGGCGGTGCCTTGCGATTCTTCTCCATAATTTCGCGGGGAATCTGCACCAGCTTCAGCTTTACGCCCAACTCCGGCACCAGGGCATTGACCAGCAGATGCAAATCCATCTCAA
>JAYKJC010000482.1:0-10017 GCA_035285885.1 Leptolyngbyaceae cyanobacterium
TGCAAACCATCCCACCTTCGATGGTGCTCATGTGGTGCGCGTAGTAAAAGGAAAAGTTAGACATCCAGCCAAAACTGCCAAGGCGCTGACCCTTGTGCGTTGCGCCGTGGGATTCACAAACATCTTCAATTAAAGAAATATCTCGGGATTTGAGTTCCAAGAGTAATTCATCAGTTATTCCATTAAAGCCTTGCGCATGCGTTAGGAAGACCGCTTTCGTTTTCTCGGTTAACTTGGCAAGAATTGCATCGGTTGCCATACCAAGTGTGCGCGGATCGATATCAGCAAAGACAGGGGTGAAGCCACACTGGATGACGCTTGCGACATCAGATACCCAAGTGATCGGTGGGACAATGACTTCGCCGCCTTCTGGAAACTTAATCTTGAGTGCTGTCATCGACAGCAAATTGGCCGACGCGCCCGAGTTTACAAACACGCTGTGCTTCACCCCTAACCACGCTGACCATTCGCGCTCAAACGCTTTGACCTGCGGGCCATTGGTCAGAATCGGGTCATCCTGTTTGAGGTGCTCAATGACTGCATCAAGGTCTTCACGCAAAATATTATTGCGCATGAGGGGAAAAGTGAACGTCGTCATGAAAACTCAGTGATCGGTTTGAAAAATAACTTGAGAGCCACCCCTATCAAGTCTAAAGGGAACCCAAACCTTGATTTGAGGCAGTGCATCGCGTATGGCGCTGTGACTTTCAGGTGGCGCGAGGAAATAAAAAAAACCCCCACCTCCTGCGCCCATGAGTTTACCGCCCCAAGCGCCGTTACTTAAGCCTGCCTCGATAATTTGTTGGTATTTAGACTCGCCGAGGGTGACACTAAGTTTCGACTTGGCGATCCAGCTCCTACGAAGTAACTCACCAATTAACTCTAGATCCTTACCGCCTTCAAGCAAGTTGATAGCTTGATCTGCCATCTCAGAGATTTCTAAAAGCTCCGCCTCAGTCTTCTGAGATCGAATATTTTGGACCTTCTCCTTTGCAAACTGGTCAGCCGTGCGGCTTGTTCCTGAAAAACCTAAAAGAACATGATTCTCGAAATTGGTTCTGTAATCGCGACTAATCACCAAAGGTCGGGAATCCCAATCAATATCAGGACCCATGTCTAAAACGCGTATACCACCATAGGCAGCAGTAATCTGATCCTGAATCCCAACCGCTTCATTTAAAACGTCTTGCTCCAAGTGGATAGCCTCAGACGCTAGGCGCTGAGGGCCAATCGCCACTTCTTTAAGTGTGTAGAGGGCAAGCAATAGTCCCACCATAAAGGCCGAACTAGATCCAATACCTGAACGTGCAGGTAAATCTCCATCGTGATGAATTTCAAGGCCTTCGTCAATCCGGAGATACCTCAAGCAAGCTGAAACTCCGGGGTGCCTTATTTCACAATTGCTATCCACATCTTCAATCTTTGAATATACGACACGAGTGTGGTGACTAAAGAAAGGAGGAAGAAGCCGAACCGTGAGATAGCAGTAATGCTGCATAGCTGCTACCACGAGTCGAGATGGACGCTCGCTAAACCAAATGGGATAGTCGGTTCCACCTCCAAAAAGAGAAAGCCGGTAAGGAGTTCGAGTTATTATCATTTGGTTTAGATAGCTGACTTTAGAATAGATAAAGTCTATTCAGTCAGCCCAAGGATTGAGGGCCCTTCCAATTAATTACACGGCGGTAATGAAGATTGATCCGAATCAAGCGCTTCTTAACTCGCGGTCAACTCTTGACCGGCAACTTTCTAATAGGAAGTCAACGCTTTCCTCAAAGCTATATTTTGGCTTCCAGCTAGTTGCTGAGCAAAACTTTGAAGTGTCAGGTATCTGCAAGGTTACGTCTGCTGGTCTCACTAAACGGTGATCAAGCGTACATGGGATTTTAGTTCTCGCCTTACTGATCAACAGTTCAAGAAAATCACCCACCTCGATAGAGGTCGTCCCACCTATGTTGTAGGCCTCACCTTTTTCACAGAAACGGGCCGCAGCGACGTAGGCGGCCATAGCGTCTCTCACATCGATCAGAGTCCTTATAGACTTTAGGTTTCCATGCAGCAATTGACCTTGGAGACCATACTCAATTCTAGCAACTTGCAACGCAAAAGAAGTGGCAAAAAGGTCCGACCGCCGAGGATTAATATATGCAAACATTCTAGTTATAACGACATCTAGCTCATATGCGATACTATATGTCGAGGCTAATAAGTCTTGCGTAATTTTCGACACAGCGTATGGACTAGAGGCACTTAGCGGACAAGACTCTCGGATTGGAACTAGGTTTGGGCTGACTTGACCGTAAACCTCAGAGGTGCTGCACATTAAAACTCTTGGACGATAGCCATCAGTGACAGCTAGGCGTCGAATTGACTCAAATATATTGGTAGTAGATTCGATATTATTTCTTAGGACTGCTGTTGGGTTTTCGAATGATGCTCTTACATTAGCGTGGGACGCAAGATGGAAGATGCAATCTGGTTTAAGATCTCCGAGAATTCTAAAAACTGAAAAAGGATCGGTTAAGTCACATTCATGAAGAGAAACATACTTACTAACGTTCGCCAAATTGTCTGCAGAAGTTGTGCTGTGCCACCGCGCTACGCCGAATATTTTAGTTGATGGACTCAAATCCGAAATAAACTCTGCCAAATAACTCCCTCCGGACCCAGTAATCCCTGTGATCAGTACAGACTTGTAGAAGTCGTTTGGATTCAGTTGATATCTGCTAGACGGATCCATTTTCAAAACGGTCCCTTAAATTGTAAATACGATTCAGCGACCGTCGACCTTGATGGCATTGCATAGGTGGTTACGTCAAACTTAGGTATTAAGAGCTTATAGATTTTCTCAACTATCAATCCCCAAGTTGGATAAAAGAACTGTTCAAGAGCATGGCTCGTTGGAGTTGGGCAGTGCGGGGGGGTAACTATCTCAGGTGGCTTTCCTAATAATGAGAAGCCCTGCTCAACAATCAATCGGACCAATTCTGCAGCTACCCCGAACTCCCTATAACCTGTGTCGGCAATGATTACTAGACTAGTTTTCTTCAAACTATCAATTACTATTTCGATATCAATATTGGTTATCCTATGAAGATCTATGACTTCGCATGAAATTTGATGATGCTTGAATACCCATTCCGCTGCTCTGAGTGCTTCGATGACCATGATCGAAGTTGCGACTATCGTTACATCTGTACCGTAACGAGCAACGGTGGGGCCGGCAGGGTTTCGGTCCCTAATGTTAAAGGAGTAGTCATAGAGAAGTCGATGCTCTAGCGAGATCACTGGCCCGCGTCTTTTTTCTCGTGCCTCCAAGTATGCGGCCTCAAGTTGTTGAGCGGAACTAGGCATGATTACAGTCAAGCCAGGGAAATGCGATAACGTAGACTGAATGCTCTGTGAGTGTTGAGGGCCTTGTCCCCAGCTCCTACCAATAACTGCTCTTATAAGCATTGGAACTTCATACATACCGCCATACATATAACGATACTTGGCAGCTGAATTAATTAACTGATTAAGGCTAAGTAACATGAAGTCCGCCCTAATGTGAGTTTGAATTGGGTAAAAGCCATTGAGAGAAAGTCCGATCGCTATACCAGCCATCGATTCCTCGGCTATTGGCATTTCAAAAACTCGGTCAGAACCAAACTCTTTTATCAGTCCCAGTGTGGTTCCAAAAATGCCTATCGGATCGGATACGCCTTGACCAAGCAAGATTGTGTCATCAAAGTTCGCCAATAATGCATGCATCGAACGCCGTGCTGATTCCTTGTAAGTTAGGTATTCTTGTTCCATAGATCAGCTAATATCCTCTAACAATTGGGAAGCTCCTGGAAATTCAGAAGAATCAGCGAAGTCTATAGCTTCATCTATCTCTGCGTTGATTTCAGAAATAAATTTCTTGACTAGATCATCAGCTAGATAAAGTGGGTCTTTCGCCATCCATTTGTTGATCAATGCTTCACTGCGGACGCCGAATCCCACGTCAGTGCCAGGACCAACGTGTTGGACGTATCGACAAGTGTGAACGTGTAAAAACTCAGGACCCTCGCCACGTCGAATTCGAGTAATAGAAGATTGTGCTCGATTTGCAATATGAATGAAATCCATTCCGTTCTCTACGGCTGCATACTTAATTGAATATGCAGAAACCAATTCTCTCAAACTGTATCCAGTAATATCAGCGTTAAGCGTATGTATTGCCATTTGATTGTCTTCACACACAAACAAAACTGGTAGCCGATGCAGTGTTGCAAAGTTTAAGCACTCATGAAATACACCTTGGTTGGTTGCACTCTCTCCAAAAAAAACAGCTACAACCTGGTCGTTACCTGCAATCTTGGCTGCTAATCCTGCTCCTGTGGCGTGAGGTATTGTGCTACCGACTATTGCTGAGCAACCCATTACGCCAACGGCACTGTCGGCGAGGTGCATCGAACCAGCTTTGCCTTTTGCGAAACCAGTTACCTTTCCAAACAGCTCTGCCATCATCAATCTTAGATCCCCTCCCTTGGCAAGGTAGAGTGCATGCCCACGATAAGTGCCAAAAGCTAAATCTTCTTTACTTAACTCAGCGCAAACTCCTACGGAAACTGCTTCCTGGCCTATCGATAAATGAATTGGACTCTGAATTCTGTCAGAGGCATAGATGGATGCAATTCGTTCTTCGATCCGCCGGATTCTTAACGTAGAACGGAATAGATTTTCGTATCTATCTGACATATTGATTATTTTTAAGGTCATCTAGTTGGTTCCGGGGTGAAAATCAGCAGAAATCGCTCTTGTTGTCCGCATGATTTTCATGCTCCTTGTCGACTTGGGTATTCATAAACAGCGATATATCTTAAATTTTCTGAATGCGTTTTAAGGTAATCCATCAAAAAAGTACGCTACGGCTGGGGGAAGGACAAAAAACCGACCAACATGAGTCTGGGCTCTAGCGCAAAAGTAGTAACTAGTGTCACGCAATGTGCATTTTGGCTGCTCTCATGATCCAAAAACACTAGCTTATTATATTCTGGTAGATATGCCCTAGCACAATTAGACTGATCGAGCGTTAACAACAACCCCCCCCAATCCCATTTCCAAGTGCTTGAAAGATACCAAATAAAGCCAGCAGTGGCTCTGTAGTCGTCCTTATGAAGTCGAAAATGTCCACCGCTCTCGAGCTTGTAAGCTCGTAGTTCAACCGCCGCGCCGTCTATTCGGGAGTCCGTAATCGTAGCTCTTATGCCGGGCATGATATGTTTATGCACAGCCGCTTAAATAGTCTCAGACGATTCTAGAAATCCAGATCTGCAAAAATTAGCGATGTATGTTTCCTGGGCTGATGGGATCCCAATTGTAGTTTCTGGAAACTCACGCGCATAGTATCCTTTGCGTACTTGCTGAACCGTATCCCAACTTGCTTGCATATAAGCATTCACTACAGCTTCAACTACATGGGGGGGCTATATTAGGGATCTCTCGCACTTGTTCCTCCATCTCTGTTTGGTCGGTTGTTGACGCTGTTTTACAAAACTGATCCGCACGCTCGTAGGCTTATCAGCCCTGTTTGTCAACGCCCACCAGTTATGCTCATGATAGAGCCTACGACATAAATTGACTCATCAGAGATCAGCCACGCCACCAGGTTCGCAACCTCGTCAGGGGTGCCCATTCGGCCGAAAGGAATAGATGAGATGACTTCATTACGCCTCGTTGTCGATAACCCATCGTGTTGGCTCGTATCGATGACTCCAGGACTAACAGCGTTCAGTCTAATCCCCTCTCGAATGAGTTCGCGTGATGCGCCTAGCACCATCGCATTGATCCCGGCCTTACTTGCTGCGTACGGGGAAATATAGTGTCCCCCAAACTTTCCACTCTCGGATGTGACGATTACAATGCTTCCCCCATTACCCCCTGCGGTTCTCATCATGCTTCTCGAAGCTGATTGGACCGCATAAAAAGCACCTAGGAGGTTAACACTAAGAGTCTTTGAAATAGATGACGGATTTGTATGTATGAGCATCTCTGGGTTGCCTCCAACGCCTGCAGCATAAACCACGGCAGAAGGTCTTCCTAAAGATTTTTGGACATCTTGAAAAAAAGATTCAACATTCATGGCGTTCTCGACATCAATTGGCCGGGCGAAAACGCAATCAGAAACCTGCTCGAATAAAAACTCTTGATCTTTGTTACTGCACACGCCATCTCTGTAGCCGATTACTACTTTATGTCCATCACATTTTGCACGGCGAACAACAGCCGCACCAATTCCTCGCCTTCCCCCTATTACTACGACGGTACCACTTGTTTCGTTTAACATACCTTCCTGTTAGTGATCGGGTGTGCCTTAAATCAATTTAGGGTCCTTACTCGGCCCCGTAAACCTCATTGCGCTGCATGCAAGCGCCACAATCCGGCGTTTAGTTCTTAACTTCGACGAGCGTGCCGAACATTGTTTCGCTCCTTCTGACGGACAAGAAATCCGCCAGCTAGTCAGTCTTTCTTGCTTGGGCGCTTACTGGCTTTTGGCCACTGTCCCTGTTGGGATCCCCTGGCTGACGCCTCAATCGCTTACACGCACTCTGGGTGCCTTGTTCGGCACGGGCTTTGTCAACCACGGTCTAACCTGTCTTGCCATCACTTCATGATTGCCCGAGCATCGCATACGAATGGCACGTAATCATGACCGATCTTACAAACCAAGTATGCTCCTAACCCATTGCTGGTTCTAGAGACAAGAGCAATGCTCATTTGGGGTACAGTTCAGGCTCAGTAAAGGAATTGTATCTGGCGTTAGCTAGGGTTTTGAATTTTTTATACCATTCGATGGTTTCTGCAATTCCCTCCTCAAGATCGACCTCGGACTGAATGCCGTAGCTGCGCGCGCGGGTCACGTCCATCAGTCGCTTCGCGTCGCCCCTTGGCTTGCCCGTATCCCAAACTAACTCCTTTCCCGTGGCTTTTGCAATGGATTCCGCGATATCTCTTATGGTCACGCCGTCACCGCTACCCAGATTGACAGGTTCGTTTACCCCTTTCTCAACGACCTGCATCATGCCGCGCGCAACATCGCGTGCATGAATGAAATCTCGGATCGGTGATCCGTCACCCCACACAAGCAGAGGACCATCTTCGGTCAACGCACGGTGAATCAAACTAGGTATTACCATCGCGTTAGCCGGATCGAAGTTATCAAATGGGCCATAAACATTGGCAGGGCGCACTATGGAAATCCTATCCCAGCCATACTCGATTTTGTATGCCTCAGCCTGCAATTCGCACATGCGCTTCGCCCATCCTGCGAAGCGGTCATTAGGACTGGGGAACGTAATCCACACGCTGTCTTCAAAGAATACATCAGCAGGCTGATATACTCCGACGCTACTCGTGAATAGATAGCTGCCGACGCCATTTCTACGCGCCGCTTCCATCATGTTCAGACTGAATTGAAGTGTCGGTACAAAAAAACTTGCTGGTCGTTCGGCAGTCATTTTCGGGCTGCCCTTAACGCCAGCCAGATGAAATACGATGTCCTGACCATCCGTGACAGCCATGCAGTTGTCGAAGCTTCTCAAATCAAGTTTGCGAAAACTTGTCCCAACCGGCGCGCGCTCGGGACTATCGAGACTGGCGACGGTCACATGAGCACCGGCTTTGATCAGCATTTCACATAGGGGCTGGCCGATCATGCCTGTCCCGCCAGTTACAAGCACCTTTTTACATGAGTAAAAGTTCATCATTTTTCCTTGAGGGTGGTAGGGTCAATATTGTCCTTCCACCATTGAACTGTTCGTTTAATCCCTTCGTCGAGATCGACCATGGGTCTCCAGTTAATTTCATTGGTTGCTTTCGTGCTGTCGAGGAATAGACTCGTCTTTATAGTTGGCTGCGATAAGTCATGTTTTATTTCAAGCTTTTTTCCGCTAGCTGCGACGATTTTTTTAACAAGATTCTTGATACTAATTTTTTTCCCTGAGCCGCAGTTGTATAAGCGATATTTCCCACGCTGATTATCCATCGCAGCCTCGACGAAACGTACCAAGTCGTCAACATGCAGCAGATCACGTTCCTCTTCGCCTGTACCCCAAACGACGATTTCCCGCTCGGCGGTCATGGCTTTAGTCACAGTCGCGCCAAATACATGACTGCGATTAAGGTCGTATTTGTCGTACGGCCCGTAAATATTCGAGTGGCGAATTGCAGTGGTTCTTAGTTCGGAAATTGAACTGAAAAATTCAAGCATCTTCTCAATGTAAACCTTAGTATAACCGACACCGAAATAACGCGGGTGTATTGAAGTGGATTCATCCCAATCAGTCTCTTTCAATGCTATATCGCTAGACTGATACATGACCGTACAACTAAAAAATATAAGGTGCTTAACTTTTTGTTCGAACGCTTCGCGCAACAGATAGCTGTTCATCACCGCATTGTCCGTTACATGGATATACGGTCGGGTCACAATATCTTTCGCCCCACTTGTAGTGGCTGCCGCCTGAATAATCACTTCGACACCTTCTGTAACGCGGGAGACATCGGGCGAAGAACGCAGATCAGCTTGATGCCAAACTATCGGATTCGCAGCAGAATCGACGGAATATTCCGGTCGATTATGGCGTACTGCGACTATTTCTAAATCAGGCCGCCTAGCAAGTTGCTCGACTACGTTGCGACCGATAAAACCAGTCGCTCCGCAAACCAGGACTCTTTTTTTCACAATGGGCCTTATAGATGTAGTTCGGTGGATCTGAACAGATATGCGCTGATGGACAAGTGATACGGAGTGGGTTAAAAAAGTACAGCGTGGCCCACGGAGACGGTCGTGGCCCGTACTAAGACCGAACTCGGGGGCACCCTTTACACGCCAAAGCGTTGGATTACTTCCTGACTTGGGTCTCGACTTGTGCGCTCCCTAGAGCGCGGAGGTGGTCTGCCAACCGATAACAATACGGTGGAAAATGCGAGTGCACTTTTGTGACCAACGGATAAGCCTGGCGAGCCACTTCTATCCAATCTCTTCAAAGAGCTAAACCAGACAGAATTAATGGCTTTCTAATTACAATCGCACCATCTTCAGAGTAAAGAACTTCCTCTGACGCATTAAGAAGGGCGGCTAAAGCTGCAAAGGTTGAGATGTCACGGCGGATAATCACCTTACAGTTGAGCAAATAGAAAAAATCACAGAAAGCATCCAAACAAGACATTAGGTCATTAGAAAAGAAGTTTGTTCCGGATTCGAGAACGTCATAATGATGCTGCTTGAGAAAAGTGACTACGGATTTTCGATCCATGTCGTTAGTAGATGAGACGTATATACTATTTATATACTCTTTCTTAGATATCAAGACGTGTGAAATTATTTTAACAATAGTGTTTAGATCTGGCTTTCCCCAGTCTTGTGTATCCAACTGTGAACTCCGTCTGATATGAATACCTAGATCAAAATGCTGCACTTGACGTCTTAGATTGAACTTCTCGGAAAATATCATTCGGTTCCACGCTTTAATATAATCGAGTGATATATTCTCTTTCGTTTCATTGAAATCTTGTAAGATGAAAAAGAAATGAAATCCCTTTACGAAGACGTCCTTCTCTGGGTTAATATCGTAAACGGGGCGGTGAGAGGATACAGATCTGGCTGGTGCAATATTAGGTGGTAGATCTAAGGACTTAAATTTATCTGTAAATATATCGTGGAAGGTACAGTCAAGATCTTTATCTGGTGTCCACACAAAAACCAAGTCCATATTCATCTTGTAGCATATTCTTAAAGCCGACAGCATGAACATTAGTCTGTTCGCTAATCCGTTTATTGGTTGGCAATACATTACCGCCATATGAAGATTCCTATTGTTATCACTTTCTCGACTTTCTGAAACGCTTAATGATCGGGGCAACCCCCTGTGTGTCAACATAAACCTGAGCCAATTGAATTTGAGTTAACGTATAAGTCGGGGCGCTCAGGAGAATCGAAATGCCAAAGTCAGCCACCGCCGTCGACCCCATGGTCAAACCGGATCCGAA
>JAYKJC010000483.1:0-3375 GCA_035285885.1 Leptolyngbyaceae cyanobacterium
TTGGCGCCTTGGTTTAAACATTCAAATAAAATTTCCTGGCCGGGGGGGGGCGGGGTGCGCGCCCCGCCCTTCTCTCTGGAATCTCTAAGATCTTATTTTCTTTCTAATCCTTTAACGTCGCGACGACATGACAATCCGCAACACATACCAGAACAGCAACATCACTGCTGCAAAGAGTTCTAGTGAAGCGGCGACGTGCTGGTGAGTCGCGTAATGGTGCATCACATTCGACGTTTTATACAGGATGGCTGCCGAGGCGAAGGCCACCATCGCAAACGCAAAAAATACACCCAGGCTAAAGCCAAAAATTAAACTCGCCACAATGAGCCCCAGTGCGACGAGTCCAAAAATTTTCAACGCACCGCCCAAAAAGCTGAAGTCCTTTTTAGTGGTGACGACAATGGCTGTGAGACCCACAAACATCGCTAAGGTAATAATTGCCGCAGTCGGAATCACCGATGCATCCGAGAAGGAAGCAGCAATGTATAGGAGCGGGGCAAAAATGACCGCTTCTCCCACCACATAAATGCCGAGCCCAGTATACTGAGCCTTCACATCATCTGCTTTAGCGGCCATGCTGCTAGAGAAATACCCCAGCAGGGCAAATCCCCCGAGAATCGCTAGCCAGCCAAACCGACTCGCCGCGACAAAATTGAACATCAATTCTGCAATTCCCAGTTGGAACAGCAGAAACTCGACCACGATGAACGCACCGACAGCGCCAGCCAGATGGAGATACGTATTTTTGATAAATTCTGCTCGCTCACTGGGGCGAGCCTGAGCCACCATAACCATGGATGTTCTCCTAGAGTGAGTGATTTAAACGACGAACCAACTTATCGCAAGGTAGCACATCTGCGGATGTATGGTCGAAGCTTTATACGGCTCATATTCATGCCGAGCAATCAACAATTAATCGCGATTGGGTATGTTCTTTTAGTGCAAATATACGACGAGACTTAAATCCAAACATCATTAACTGCGGTGAGGTCTCCACCTGCATCTCCCGTATTCACCACGCCCCGAGGTTCAATCAGCATGACCTGACATTCGCTTGCGGCCACGGGCTTGTGTTCAATACCTTTCGGCACCACGTACAGGTCTCCCGCTTTCATCGAAACATTTCCATCCCGAAACTCAATCATCATTTCGCCATCAAGCACAATGAACACTTCATCCGTATCAGGGTGATGGTGCCAGACAAACTCTCCTTGTAGCTTAACGAGCTTGAACTGATAATCATTCATTTCAGCAATGACCCGAGGAGACCATCGGTCAGAGAACTTGCCTAGCTTTTCCGTGAGGTTAATAGGTTGGTAGCGCATGCTGGAGTATTTTACGTCCCTTGAATATTCACTAAACACTTAACAAAGATCAGGAACCTTGAAGAGGCTGTAAACCGTCAAGCCTAACAATTGTGAATCTACGTTAATTCAAAATAAAATCCACACAAAGGATCTGTACGTCTACGTACGTTTTCTCATGCCTTGCAGGGGATTAATTTTGATTTTTATGCAAATGTGGGCGGAATGCCCACATTTGCATAAAAAACTGAACACAATCCTCGCAGCAGGTGGTCATCATTATTGAGCCTGTTCTTGACCGTGAAGATGTATGGATGAGCAATTCGCATTCCCTGAATGTCCAAGCGCACGGGTCAACGGCAGGTTCTAGTTCGCAGATTCTAGTAGCTGCGGTTCTTTACTAAAGCTCGACTGAAGTTCATAGAACATTTTTTGTATAGCTTCTTTCAGTGAGCTAATGCATTTGCTTTTTACTATTAATTGAGGATGTTGAGTCGCATGGCTGCTTTTTCTGAAGCCGAAGGCGTTTTTGTTGCAAACGATCGCAATCTAGTTGTTATCGAAGCAGAATCCGCCGTTATCCAAGCAGAATCCACCTCATCGTCTGGGGGGTGGCTATTTCAGAATGATCTGGAAGGATACACCGGAACTGGATACTATCGGTGGGATTCCAAAAGAGAAATTGAACGTACTCCAGGGGCGGGCACCCTGCGCTATACGGTAAAACTTTTAGAAGATGGCCCTTACAGACTGTCAATGCACACACTCCGTAACGGGCGAGCCGAGGGGCGCGACGTTAAGGGTGACCAAGAAAATGATTTTTGGGTGCGCGTGAATGATGGGTCGTGGGAAAAGATAAATTTTCACGGACCGTATGGAGAATGGACTTGGGCAAACTCTCTAAGCATTAACCATCAGTCATTTCCTGCGCAGTACGAGCTTTCGGCAGGTATTCACACTATCGAAATATCGGGACGATCCAGAAATGCGATGTTTGACCGCATTCATTTAGCAAAAGATAAGGTCAACGTTGATATTACTAAACCTCCATCCGAGCGCATTGATGCAGTACCGCTTCCTCCCGTCATTTCTCAAGCAATCGATAACGTCCAAGTTTTAGAAAAGGGCGTCACAACATTAATTAATCTGTTCCCCGTGTTTGGTGACATTGATACAGAGGATGAAGACCTCCAGTACTCGATCCAATCGAATTCGAACCAGGCTCTCGTTACAACCAGTATTGATCCAGTGACTGGAGTGTTAACGCTATCTTATCCAACTGGGCAAGACGGTGTTGCTGAGTTGGTTGTTAAGGCAACAGATGAAGACGGGCTGTCTGCGAGTACAGCATTTAGCGTGACCATTGATGTGCCCGAGGAAGACAATTCCAATAATGGGCAGGATCCCGACGGCAATCCTGGCCCAAGTAACCCTGGCCCGACCAATCCTGGCCCGACTAACCCTGGCCCAAGCAACCCTGGCCCGACTAACCCTGGCCCAAGCAACCCTGGCAATCAGGGGAACGGGAATCCGCCCATCGGTTCAGTCTCAGGGACAATAGAAGGCTCCGCCCGAGGCGATCGCCTTGTCGGCACGAAGAACAATGACACGATTAATGCGCTGGGAGGAAAAGACAACGTAAAGGGCAAAGCGGGCGATGACCTTCTCAACGGAGGAGGTGGAAACGACAAAATGAATGGTGGCGCGGGTAACGACATTCTCGTCGGTGGCGCGGGCAACGACAAGTTGGTTGGCGGCAAAGGCAACGATGAAATGGACGGAGGCAAAGGGCGCGACATTTACAAAGGTGGTCCCGGCGATGATATTTTCGTGATTGAAGCAGGGCGGAAATTTGACATCGTGAACGACTTTAAGGATGGAGATCTCATCCGTTTAGGGAGTGGCCTCCGATTCAATCAAATTGATGCCACTCAGAGGGGACGACACACTGTCTTGTCGGTAGAGGATGATGTTTTGGCGATTCTGAAGCGCTTTGATGCCGATGACTTCACCAAAGCGGTCATCGCTTAGGGCGCGTCTGCCGGGATAGAAGTCCACACCCCATTGGTTG
>JAYKJC010000484.1:0-4204 GCA_035285885.1 Leptolyngbyaceae cyanobacterium
TCATATCGGTCAGACAGCTCAATGAAAATGTCGCTCATGACGCGCCAAAACTGCCCGAGTCCGCTGTAGAAGCACATTTGCCGCATCTGTTCGGGCAAGAACTCTGGAAAGATTTTATGCAGTCCCAGCATGAATGGGTTCGCGCGAAAACGAGCCTGAATCACAGGTTCAACGATCGAGGGAAAGTCGGAGGAGTCGATATACTCGGTCAACCCGCCGCCGCCGTGCCACAGCATGGACTTCATGCAGTATTCTGCATATTCGTAGTTGATGCGATCGTGGAACCAATGCTTCAGGAGCTTTTGAACCGAGAACTCGCCATTGAAGTATTTGAAGAACGGAAACAGCTTAAGAAACTGAGTGTTGGCAATGTAAATCAGGTTATTGGAGTACGCATCGAGAACGACGCCGTAGCTCTTCAAGATCCCGACGACTTCAACAACATGTTCGGGAGAATCCCTGAGTAAAGCTTGTCCAGATTCCAGGCGATGAATATATTCTGCGAGGGGGTGATGGGATGGAGGACAGGTCGATTCTACGTTCATCGTTCGTGTACTTTGGCTCAATCGTGGGCTATCGGTCACTGATCGGTCACTGAATGGGGGACGAGTTGGGACTCATTGTTTAGGAATCATTTGCCCTTCGTTCAAGAAATACGAACGGTGCAGAGTCCCTGATTCGGCTGATGGGCTAACCCGCAACCAGCTCCATTATCCCTGCTTTGGAGCGAATGATACACAGATTAGATGTTCAGAAGGTCTGACGACTCTTCTACCAAACGGGTCGGCTGAATCGGCATGAATCGTTGATTGGGGGATGATGGGGGTTCTAAGGACTGCATTGCTTGGATGGGGCCAATCAGAAGGAAGTCGACTTGAGGATCAGTCCAGCGAGTGAGCCACACGGGCTGTAGTCCAAACGCAATGATTAACAAGGAGAGGGCAATTGCGGGTAGGCGATCGCCCCAGTTCACTGACGGAATATTCTCCAAATAGACGGGTAGGCGTCCGAAGAAGACCCGATTCACCATCAGCAAGAAATACACTGCCGTCAATCCGGTGCCGACCATGCACAACAGCGTCGCAACCGGGAAAATCGGAAAACTGCCGCGAAATACGAGAAACTCAGCGATAAATCCGACCATGCCCGGTGTTCCCGAACTGGCCATAACGCCGAGAATCATCAAACTGCCAATGAGAGGAAGCCCGCGCTCAGGGGTGAGTAATCCCCGGAGATAGGTCACATCTCGACTGCCCGTTTTCTTGTAGACCACACCCACCAGCAAAAACAGCATGGCGGAAATGAGGCCATGACTGATCATCTGAGCATTGGCAGCGATGATGCTGAGTCGAGTGCTGGCGGCATAGGCCAATAGGATAAAGGCCATGTGAGCAATGGAGGAATAGGCCACGACTTTTTTCATGTCTTGCTGGGCGATCGCACAAGACGCCCCATACAAAGCACTCACCGCCGCCAGGATGGCTAGCCAGGGCGCGATATGAACCCATCCTTCCAAAAAGAGACCCAGGCCAAATCGGAGCAACCCATAGGTTCCCAACTTGAGCAACACACCCGCAAGAAGCACAGAAACCGGAGTCGAGGCTTCAACGTGAGCATCCGGGAGCCAGGTGTGAAACGGGAAAAACGGAATCTTAATGCCAAAACCGACAATCAGTCCTGTCAACAGAATCACCTGAGTGCCCAGCGGCAAGAGATTACTGTTGGCACGCACCAGATCGTAGTTAAACCCATCCACGTGTGTGAGCCAGACCGCCCCCAAAAACGACGCCAGAATAAAAACGCCCGAAAGTGCGGTGTAAATAAGAAACTTAGTAGCTGCATATCCGCGACGACTCCCGCCCCAAATCGCAATCAAGAAATAGAGCGGGATGATTTCAATCTCGTAGAACACAAAGAATAGAACCAGGTCTTGGGCGATGAAGGCTCCCGTCACGCCAAGATTCAACAGCAGAATGAGTGCGTAATAAAATCGAGGACGCTTAATTTCAGGATCGCTGCTGTAGATGGCAATGACCGTCAAAAAGTTGTTGAGAATGACTAAGGGAAGCGACAACCCATCCACACCCAGTTGATATTGGATGCCCAGCCCTTCGATCCAGGCCAGAGATTCAGAAAACTGCATTCCTAAAATCTGCGGGTCAAACTTGATGCCCAAGAGTACTGAGCCGATGAATAGGAGGATGGAGATGGCTAGGGCGATCGCCCGACAGCGTTGAGGCGGCCATGAGCTAGGCATGACCCCAATCAGAAGTGCCCCAAGTAGTGGAAAAATCAAAAGCGCGCTTAACATGTCTTAGTCCTAATCACCAACCCCTAACCTGTTCTCGTCTCAAAAGAATAACCGCTTAGAAAAAGAGTCCCAGCCAATCCATCGTCAGTAAAAAGATCAAGCTGACCCCAATCAAGATGGTTAACACGTAGAACTGAGACTGGCCAGAGGAACTGTATCGGAGCGCCTGTCCACTCAGCACCGTAATGAAGCCGACTAAGTTCACGGCTCCATCCACCACATATCGATCGAACCACGCAGTGAACTGCGACAGCAGCGAAACGCCCCGAACAACAGTGAGGTCGTATAGCTTCTCAATGTAAAGGTCATAGGCGAGAAAGTCTTGCATGAGTCGCAACGACAACTGACGGGGACGAGACCAGGAACGCCTGAGCTCCATCGAAAGCCCCAGCAAAAGTCCAGCTACGCCCGAAAGAACCATGAGCGGCATCGTGATGCGTGGAATCGTCATGTCTCCATGAATAATCGGTGAGGTGGTGCTGAGCCAAAACGACCACCGTAAGGGCACAGAAACAAAGAGAAGCACAATGACCGTGAGCGTCACCATCGGAACCGCCATGGGCCACGCCACCTCTGGGGCACGACGGGTTTTTTCTTGAGGTTTACCGCAAAAGACTAAGCGAAAAACACGGGTAAAGTTGAGCGTACTCAGGAAGTTCACCAATAAAACAAGGGCTAGGAGCCACAGCGGAAACTCCCACTGACCGCTACTCCATCGCTGAAACGTCCAGAACCCGCCTAACGGCAGCAACACGACCAAGCCTAACGACCCCACTAAAAATGAGGTGGTAGTGGCGGGCATTCGAGACCATAGCCCCCCCATTTCGGTGATGTTTTGGCCGCTAGTGGTCATAATGATGGAGCCAATGCTCATGAACTGTAAGGCTTTGGCGATCGCATGGGTCAGCAGCAACAGAAAAGCAATATCGACTTGTCCGAGCCCCACCGCCACAAACACCAGCCCCAGATAGGCGCTGGTTGAGTGCGATAACGTTCGTTTAATATCAATCTGGGCGATGGAGACCAGAGACGCACCCACAGCGGTTAACGTGCCAATGATGATTAAAGCGTAGGAGGAGATGGGAGAGAGGGTAAAAACGGGTTCCAACTTAATGAGAACGTAGGCTCCTGCCGATACCACAATCGAGTTCCTCAGAATCCCCGCCGGATTGGGGCCTTCCATCGCTTCATCCAGCCACAGATTGAGTGGAAACTGAGCACATTTTCCGGTCGGCCCTGCAATCAACGCTAGACCGATTAACGCGGATGTAAACGCAGGTAACGACGAATTTTCTGCCCAGTTTTGTAATTCTGAAAAGCTCAACCCCTCTCCATAGTTTGAGAGCGCAACAATGCCCATTAATAAAAGAATATCGCCTACCCGCTTGGTCAAAAACGCATCCCGCGCAGCCGTAACGACAAGGGGCTGGGCGTACCAAAATCCGACCAGCAAGTAGGTTGAGAGCGTCAACAGCTCAAGCAATCCATAACTCAGGAGGAGTGAATCGCTGAGGGCGATCCCCACCAAGGCTGCTTCAAAAAAGCCCATGAGCCCGAAGAACCGCCCCAGAGACCAGTCCTTCTCCATATACCCCAGAGCATAGACTTGAGCGAGAAGACTGATGCCTGTCACCAGCACAACCGCACCCAGGCTGAGGGGAGAAACTTCTAGGGCGAGCGATAAGTCGAGATCCGCAACCGTTAGCCAGTGAAACACAATGGGGCGGGCAGAGAGTCCCCATGAATAGGAAAAGGCGATCGCCCCATGGATAAACGACACCAATGTAAGCAGCAAGTTGAGATAGGCCGCAGGTCGTTGCCCCGTCAATCGAACCACCCCCATAGACCAGGGAAGCGATAGCACAGCTCCCATCAGGCCAAAAAGAGGAATCA
>JAYKJC010000485.1:0-5255 GCA_035285885.1 Leptolyngbyaceae cyanobacterium
TGGATAAACGACACCAATGTAAGCAGCAAGTTGAGATAGGCCGCAGGTCGTTGCCCCGTCAATCGAACCACCCCCATAGACCAGGGAAGCGATAGCACAGCTCCCATCAGGCCAAAAAGAGGAATCATCCAGCTTGTTTGCAGCAAAAACTGCCCCATCTTATTCGTGCCCCACCATCAACCTCATTAATTTAGACTGCTCAGGTCATGACTTAACCCCTATTCAGCCGCCCTGGGCGATCGGCTCAGGTTAAGTTCTATATCCCATCTATATAGTCTCATCTATATACAGTACAGGAGACCGACGCCGAATAAACGGCTCATCACCGACTCTGATTGAATCTGTCCTTCAGGAGAGACGAACACATGTAGAGACATACATCGGACTTACGCATTTTTGTGGATGGTGGCGGGCTCAGCCCCATGTCACCTACAGAAATGCTCTAGATATGGGGCACTCGTGTAAGTCCTGATCCAACTCAAAATGAGTTGTTACTTCAAACAATATTTCTATTTCAAAAGTTGGTTATACATTTCTTGTTTTAGATGATTAAAAATCTAGACAAGATTAAAGTTTGTTCGTCTTGATTGAACTTCGTTATCGGTGCCATAACCCAGTGATATGATCAGCGTGAAATCTCCTTTTTGAGTGATAACGTTAGCCAGTCACTTTCGGGAGACGCCCAAATCTTAGTATCGGGAGGCAACCTGAATAGACACCTTGCTGAGGGAAAATTGTCAACCTTAAAGGTCTAAATTCTTTTTTCTGGCACCTGTCTGCCTTCTGATGATGCTAAAGCCTATCTTCTACAACTCAGTGCTGGCAAGTAATTGAAGGCTAAACACCCTCGACCAAAATGCTTCTATAAGCTGAGCATATAAACAATATTTGAGATCATCATTCTCGTTTATGTTGTCAAAGTTTCGATCAGGCTAGTATTCTTAATCTTGGGAAATTTAAGGTGTTTTCTGGATGCTGGACATCCGCTTGATTTTTATCAATCGATATGTCTAGCTTGCTAGATTTGTAAGTTGTTCGTTGTTAGTACTTAATTCTTTGGAAAGAGGAGAATAGATAATGCCTATTGCAGTTGGAATGGTAGAAACTCTGGGTTTTCCTGCTGTTGTTGAGGCGGCTGATGCCATGGTGAAGGCTGCCCGTGTCACGCTCGTTGGTTACGAGAAGATTGGAAGTGGTCGAGTCACTGTAATTGTTCGCGGAGACGTTTCCGAAGTTCAAGCATCCGTTGCTGCAGGGATTGAGAATGCAAAGCGGGTCAATGGAGGCGAGGTTCTCTCGACGCACATCATTGCACGTCCTCATGAAAACTTGGAATATGTCTTGCCTATTCGCTACACGGAAGCGGTTGAGCAGTTTCGAAGTTAGCCGTTGATATTGAACACATGGGCGAATTAAATGACGTTCATGTGTTCATGGTTAGCACTTGGCTTGTTTGAGATTTAACGAATGCTTTCGAGGGGCAAGCTTTAGTTTCAAGCGAAACTGTCTTTGCCGAAATTCTTTACCTTCACCAACGTTGACACGGTTAGCAGAGTTGACTCTGTTGATCAGGTAGCGATTAGTTGGGTGAAGTTTAGGTCAGTGACGTTTAAGCAGGAAGCGGTGGGTAAGTTTAGTCTGCGCCTACGATTGTTTGCCCTTATGAGGATCTAGAGTCAGTTCTCCCTATTCGATATACCGAAATACCGAAGCCGTTGAGGTCTTTAGAGAGAGCGTTTCAGGTATATGCCCAGTCGCTCGATAGTGTTGTAATGCAGATCGCAAAAGTTCGTGGCACAGTTGTGAGTACTCAGAAGGAGGAAAGCTTAACAGGAGTTAAGTTTCTTCTGGTTCAGCTCATTGATGAGGATGGTAATCCACTTCCAGATTATGAGGTTGCGGCTGACAACGTCGGTGCAGGTGTTGATGAGTGGGTTTTAGTGAGTCGCGGCAGTGCGGCTCGTCAGACATTGAGAGGCGAAAATCGCCCCCTTGATGCTCTCATCATTGGCATTATCGACACCATTAGTGTGAATCAGCGATTCCTGTATAGCAAAAGGGAGAGCGATCGCTAGGGCGATCGCCATTTGCGTATGTAGATTTGTTTGCTTGACTCCTGGTTAATCAATCAGCTGCATTGTGAGTGGGTATTTTGGATAAAGCAATAAAGCTGTTGCTGTGTGCAGGGTTTCATTGCCGCTCAGGCGAATCACTCTCAGCAGATTAATCTCATCATTTGATCTCGCTAGTGTCTAATCTCGCCAGTGTATTTGCGTTTCTGATGTTGATTGTTTAGGAGATTCCTGTCATGGCTGCTCACCAGTCTGCGGCTCCTCCAACTCCGTGGTCTCGGAGTTTGACCCAGCCAAAAATTCACGAAACTGCATACGTCCACTCATTCTCAAACATTATTGGGGATGTCGATATTGGTGCAAACGTCTTGATTGCACCAGGCACATCGATTCGGGCGGATGAAGGTGGTCCCTTTCATATTGGAGAGGGCAGCAATCTTCAGGATGGAGTTGTTGTCCATGGGTTAGAAGAAGGGCGGGTCGTTGGCGACAATCAGAAGCAATACTCTGTTTGGATCGGCAAGAACACGTCCATTACTCATATGGCTCTCATTCACGGGCCTGCTTTTATTGGCGATAACTGCTTTATTGGATTCCGTTCAACTGTGTTTAATGCGCGGGTGGGCGATGGATGCATTGTGATGATGCATGCCTTAATTCAAGATGTCGAAATCCCTCCAAATCGTTACGTTCCTTCAGGAGCGGTAATCACAACGCAGCAACAGGCCGATCGACTGCCGAGTGCCTCTGCATCTGATATTCAGTTTGCCGACCATGTGGTCAATGTCAACAATGCGTTGCGTTCTGGATATCAATGTGCCAGCGATATTGCCTGTGTTGCAGCTATTCGAAACGAATTAGAGAAAACCTACCAGTCCACCACCACTACCTCTGCCACTATGAAACCTCAAACTTCATCTAATCAGCGCTTAAGTTCTGAAATTATTAGCGATATTCGCGGTCTGCTTTCCCAGGGGTATCGGGTGAGCGCGGAGTTTGCTGACTCCCGACGTTTTCAAACATCCTCCTGGAAGAGTTGTTCGCCCATTCAATCGGGACGTGAGTCAGATGTGGTGTCAGCGATTGAAACGTGTTTATCAGACCATACTTCTGACTATGTTCGACTGCTTGGGGTGGATATTCAGTCCAAGCGCCGAGTGTTGGAAAAGATTATTCAGCGCCCTGGAGGAAAAGTTGTTGGATCGAATGGGGCAGCACCATCGGCTTCATCTGCACCATCATCGAACTACAGCAGCAATGGCAACGGACGCTATGCTTCGTCCAACAATAGTTCAGGCAGTAGTGATACCGATATCTCCCAGGAAATTCGTAACTTGCTGCGGCAGGGGTATCAGATTGGGATGGAGCACGCGGATAAGCGGCGATTTAAGATTGCATCCTGGAAAAGCTGCCCCATTGTTCAGTCGTCTCGTGAAGCGGATGTGTTAGCGGCTATTAATGCCTGTTTGGCAGAACATGCGGGTGAGTATGTTCGATTGATTGGTATTGATGCCAATGCGAAGCGTCGAGTGTTTGAAATGATTGTTCAGCGTCCGGGCGATCGCCCCTCTCCAGCCCCATCGGGTCGCTCATCCTCAGCGTCTGCTTACACGGCTCCATCCTCTGGTTTCTCGAACGGATCCGGTCAGTCTGCGTCGCTGTCGGGTGACTTGGCTGCTCAAGTCAGTCAGCTCTTGAGCCAGGGATATCGGGTGAGTTCAGAGTATGCAGATGTCCGTCGTTTCCAAACGTCATCCTGGAAGAGTTGCTCATCCATTCAATCCAATCGCACGGCTGATGTGATTGCGGCTCTTGAAGCATGCATGGCCGATCATCCCAACGATTACGTGCGCATGATTGGGGTTGACCCCAATGCGAAGCGCCGAGTGATGGAAACCATTATTCAGCGACCGGGCGATCGCAAAAAGCAGTCATCTCCCTCTGCTTCGGCAACGGCATCCACCTATGGCACCTCTGGAAGAACCTACAGCAGTAGCCCAGCGAAGAGTGCATCGTTAAGTAGCGAAACATTACAGCTCATTGAGAATCTTCTCTCGCAAGGCTATCGCATTGGCACTGAACATGCAGACAAGCGTCGGTTTAGAACATCGTCTTGGACAAGCTGTGCCCCGATTGAGTCCAATCGCCCCGCCGAAGTCGTCCGCGATCTTGAAGCGTGCTTAGATGAGCATCGCGGCGAGTATGTCCGACTTATTGGTATCGATACGCAGGCGAAGCGTCGAGTGGCAGAGACGATGATTCAGCGCCCATAATCTCTCAGGTGTAGCGCAGGTCACTCAGCGTCAATCGTCTAACTGAGCTTAAAGGGAGCTTAAAGACCCAGTCACCGGGTCGTTTTCAAAGAAGTTTACGTTTGAGGTGTTTGAGTGATCTGCGAGAACGTTGTTGCACAAATGTTGAGAGTGGGAGTCTGTTGTTCAACATGAATGCACCGTCCCTTCAGCAGTTGAATGATCTTTGTTTTTATGTCAGCGGCAATGTCATCATTCACCCAGATGCTTGCATTGCCGCTGATGTCTTTTTGCAAGCCGATCCGGGGAGCCAGCTCATCATTGGAGAACGAGTGGTCATTGGGCCTCAATCCATTCTTCATGTTTCGGGCGATCGCCTTACGATTGGCAGCGATGTCACCATTGGATCTCAGGTGTTAATCGTGGGTTCAGGAAATATTGGAGATGGAGCCTGCATCGGCTCATTTTCGACGCTGATGTTCTCAATCAACGTTGAGCAGCACAAGGTTCTTCCCCCTCGTTCACTCATTGGTGATACCAGTCGTGTCGTTCATCTGGATGACCAACCGAGAGAACCCAATCAAACAGATCAGTCCGATTCAGCCTATTCAACATCCGTTGAGCATTCATTCACAACATCAAAATCCACACGTTCAGAAACGACCCAGTCATCTGAGACAGATTCTGCGAATCAATCGATCAAAAAGACGGTTGTTTACGGTCGTGCATCCGTTGAACGAATGATTCAGGTCATGTTTCCATCCAAACACATGAGTGTGAGTAGTGACGATCAAACCTCCGAGGGAAAAGGGCCATAGTTTCGTGCCCCAGCTACAACATCAGTAATACATAAATAGAGTCTGAATCTGTAGAGTCTGAATCTAGTGATGTGAACCGACGGTTGGTGACAAATGAGTTTTGCAACACATGA
>JAYKJC010000486.1:0-3345 GCA_035285885.1 Leptolyngbyaceae cyanobacterium
AAACTTCCAAAATTAAAACCAAGAAAAGAGTTTTTTGGGCGCGCTTTGCGCCCCCAAAACCCTCTTTTCTTCATAAACTTTGCCAAGTCGTGAACCAGAAGAAGTTTAAACAAAATATAAAGATCATGATGACGATCAAAATATTGCTATAGACAGTAGCGTTCGAGCATTTTTTATGCGTGCTGCTCTCGCACAAAAATGTCTATACCTTCACTCAGTGGGCGATCGCCATCACAGATCGGATATCTGTTTCCGTAGACTTGATACGGGGTTCCATTTGCAAGCGCTTCATCAAAATGCCTTATCAAAATTTCGCATTGACAGATATTGAAAGAAGAACTGATTAAGCTCATCCGACGAATCCGAAATTTTCCTGATTTAAGCAACAAATGACGTAGCAGTGAATGTCACCTTTGCGAGCTTTATGAGGTTCTATGTCTTCTTATACCTGGTTAATTTCAGCTGGATTGCTGGTCGGAACGATCCCCTTTAACCTACTTAACCATGCACAAAGCTTCAGTACAAATAATCCGTTCCACTTCGATTTTTCTGGCTTTTCACACAAGGGTGACGCACTCTTGGCAACCGTCGCTCACTCTGATCGTGGAGATATTCACAATCCGTCTGCTCAAATCGATCAGGCAGTCGTAACTGAGCATCGTGGAAGCGGAAGAAATTGTGTGTCAGAACCCTGCCCCTAACCATTTAGCCTTTTTGTCTCTGCTGGAAGAAACATGACAAACCATTTAAGCACGTAGCTCCGTCCTGCGCGCTTAAATAGTTTGTCATGTTTCCTGTGCCTCGTTTTGAGAATGTCAACGCGACTATGTTCGGACTACTGGATTTCAGAGAACTTAATTCTTGGATCGACAAACTTCAAGAGTAGGTCTGCCATCAGGTTCCCTGCGATGAGTAGCACAGCCCCCATCATCAAACTGGCCATGACCAGGTAGAGATCTTGCGCCTGAACGGCCTGCAAGCTGAGTCGTCCTAACCCTGGCCAATTGAAAAAATTCTCAATAATAAACGAGCCGCTGAGTAAGCTTGAAAATTCAAACCCGAGCAGCGTAATTAGAGGATTCACGGCATTGCGGAGTGCGTGAATGTAGATCACTCTATTTTCAGGGAGTCCTTTGGCTCGTGCCGTTTGGATATAGTCTTGCCGCAGCACATCGAGTAATTCGCCTCGGGTAATACGCTGGAGTCCGGCATAGCCTGTGATGCTGAGCGCGAGAGTAGGCAGAATCATGTGCCACAACACATCCAGCACCTTTCCCAGGGGAGTCAAGTCTGCTGAATCTACGCTGACCATGCCTCCTACGGGAAAGAGTGGCGTCGTTAACTGAGCCAGAAACAGTAGGAGCAACCCTGTGATGAGGGTAGGAACTCCTTGGCCGAGGTAGCTCACTACTCTCAAGATGCGGTCGAGGAAGCGGTTTTGATGAACGGCTCCAATAATGCCCATTGGAATGGCGATCGCCCACGTAATCACAATAGACGATAGAGACAGCAGGAGCGTAGCAGGAATCCGTTCTGCGATGAGCGATGCAACAGGGCGACTGTAGATGAAACTCTGGCCAAAATCTAGCTGAAAAACATTCTGAAGCCACTTGAAATACTGCTCAACGGGATGGCGATCGAGACCAAACTGTGAGGCATAGAGGTCAATGGTTTCTTGGGATACCTGGGGGTCGAGTTCTAGCTGACTCAAGTAATCACCTGGTGCCAGCTGGATGATCGTGAAACTCAAGGCTGAGGCCAGAAAAAAGGTCAGCACCGCCTGAGCCAGACGCTTAAAAATGTAGGAGACCGTATCCCCTGTCAGCACATTGACGACATTCTTCACAAGGGGTCTGAGTCGTTCGTGAGAAGAGTAGACGTTGTTCGTCATAGCATCATCAAGCCAAAAGTACCGGGTCAATACAGACAGAAGCGGGCAGGGGATCGCTCACTAAACTTGAATCAAGCGATGTTTGGAACAGAGAGTAACACCCGTAGCTTGCTCCCAACCTTCTCTCAATCTTAGAGTAGCGTTTGCTGAAGCCATCAGGGACAACGTCACCGCACATCCGAGGAATGCTCAATACGTGACGAGACTCACAATCGGAACATCTGGCAGATTTACCCGCCCGTTGAGTGCGGATAACTCAACAATGAACCCAAAGCCAACCAGCTCACATCCAGCTTTCGTAACTAAACTTGCTGTTGCCGCCGCCGTGCCTCCCGTCGCAATCAAATCATCCACGATGAGAAGGCGACTTGATTCTTTCAGCGCGTCTTGATGAACCTCAAGCGTATCAGTACCGTATTCTAACGAGTATTCGATAGAGTAGACGGCTGATGGCAGTTTGCCAGGTTTACGAACTGGAATAAAGCCTGCACCCAGGGCATAGGCGAGAGGTGTGCCAAAAATGAATCCCCTTGACTCAATGCCAACCACATAGTCAATGGATTGGGAGGAGAATTTCTCTGCGAGTTGATTAACAGAATGTTTGAGACCTTCCGGGTGATGCAGCAACGTCGTAATGTCCCGGAACATGATGCCTGGCTTAGGAAAGTCAGGAATGTCTCGAATGAGTGATTTCAGATCCATTGTTGAAGATTCTGACGTATATGCCGTACAAATCCTACCACTCCTGACATGGGAAAAGAGATACACGGGCAACAGGATCAGACTACGATCGCCCCTGGATGTAGTCGGACACAATATTTCTCAGTTCTTGAATGCTGGCGTTGAGATTGGCGATCGCCTCTTGATTCAGTGCCGCTTTCCGATCCATTTCGGCATGCCGTCGCATACTCGCTTCGGTTTCAGCCGCGACACGGTCTAATGTGGCATTCGCACTAGCGATACTTTCATTGGCCCTGGCAATACTTTCATTGGCCTTAGCGAGATTTGCGTTCATCCCGGCCATTTCTCGATCGTGTCGGGTGAGAATCATTTGCCGAGCGGTGACCAGTTGAGTGAGTTCGTCGAGAGTCATGTTTGATTCAATCGAAGGTGAAGGCGTGGACAATATTTTATCCTCAGAACTGGGAGTCAAACCTGAGGTCACAAAATTTTGTGATGAGATTTAGCCGAGTTCCGCAGAATCGCTTGCCTCCAGAAAACATCGGCTAAAGTAGTGACATTGTTCCATTGCCCTGATGTGGCTCTATGACATCGCAGCCCCCTGAAACGCCTAAAAACAGCTCATCTCCTCAAAAATCATCGACGAACGCCTCATGAATAATGCGGTGATTAAGATCGTGGTGACGGGCAGTAGCGGGTATGCGCTCACAACCTTGAGCAATGTGCGAGGCTTGCGGGGCGAATTCATGAATTTTGGATTTTAGATTGCTTCT
>JAYKJC010000487.1:0-4139 GCA_035285885.1 Leptolyngbyaceae cyanobacterium
TGTAAAGAATATTCGGAAATTATCTTCGGCAAGAATCTTTGGAAAGAACCTTAGTGCAGTAGAGGAAAACCAACGAACGAATGGCTAACTCAGAACATCTCGCGCTGCTTCAGTGGGGTACAGCTAAATGGGATGATTGGCGGTTTCATTCACCCAACATTCAGCCTGACCTGAGTTACGCCGATCTAAGCGGATTTGACCTGAGTTTTGTTGACTTGACCCACGCAAATTTAGAAGGCGCAATCCTCACCCAAGCTTCTCTGCGATCAGCCAAACTCGACGGTGCCGACCTGAGCAAAGCCAACCTGAGTGATTGCGATTTATCCGGTGCAAGCTGCGTAGGGGCTAAATTAGCCGTCATCAGTGCCGTTGGGATTTCATTCAAGAACGCCAATCTATCGACAGCCAATCTCATTGGAGCCGATCTCCGCATGGCAGACCTCGTTGGCACTGATCTTGAGCGTGCCAATCTAGTCGGCACCAACTTGTTTCGAGCGAATCTGCGCCACGCCGATTTGAGCCATGCCCAGTTAGAACAAGCCACCCTGATTCAAGCCAACTGCCTCGATACCCATCTCAATCACGTCAACTTTAGAAAAGCAACTCTGAACGAAACCGATTTAACTGGAACCCATCTCTACGCCGTAGACTTTACCCATGCCAGCTTAAAAGGAGCCTATTTAACCGGAACCTATCTCTATAACGTTTCATTCAACGCCGCCGACCTATCAGCAACCGATTTGCGATGGTCCACCATCGTTAAAACAGACTTTACCCATGCTCGTCTCGTCAGCGCTGACATTAGAGGGGCTGTTCTCAATCGGGCAAAATTTGCTCACACCGACTTGCGCCACGCCAACATTCAAGAAACCTGTGCGAGCTACCTCGATCTAACCGATGTCCTGTTGCCGCAAAATGCCCATCTCTTTCAGCGCACCGATGAGGAGGCATGCCTCACAAAAGATTTCGGTTCTCCCCACCGCTCCTCTAACAACCCCTAGGTCAGAAATCTTTACAATATAAAGGTAGTGTGTCTAATCCACGCGTGTAATGTTGATTCGTGTATGACATAAGGGGAAAACGAATGGTTTTATTTGGATTTGGGAAGAAGTCGGCCATGCCGAAGCCAGAAGAAGCGCTTCCAGGTAGACAAGAAGAAATGCCCATTTTGAATCAGCATTTCGTAAATGGTAATCCCATTAAGGGCCCGTTTCCTGAAGGAATGCAGCTAGCCCTGTTTGGTCTTGGATGTTTTTGGGGAGCTGAGCGACGGTTCTGGCAGCAGGAAGGGGTTTATTCAACGGCGGTAGGCTATGCTGCGGGCTACACTCCTAATCCCACCTATCAAGAAGTCTGTTCGGGCATGACCGGGCATAACGAAGTGGTTCTCGTAGTGTTTGATCCTAAGATTATTAGCTATGAAGAGTTGTTGAAAGTCTTCTGGGAAAGCCACAATCCAACTCAAGGAATGCGTCAAGGCAACGATACGGGCACTCAATATCGTTCGGGTATCTATGTCTATTCTGATGAACAGCGCAAGCTGGCTGAGGCGACTTTGAAGATGTATCAAGAAGAACTAGCGAAAGCCAACTACGGCAAGATTACTACTGAAATTCTTGATGCTCCTGAGTTTTACTATGCTGAAGACTATCACCAGCAATATCTAGCGAAGAACCCAGGGGGCTATTGTGGGCTGGGCGGCACGGATGTGGCGTGTCCAGTGGGCATCACGGCCTAAAGGGGAAAGCGCTCAGATTTTGGTGTGGAAGCGGGCACTACGTTCGCTTTCACACCAAAATCAAATCAGTCCCCACAAATGCGTATCAGGTAAATGCGTATCAGATTGCTTGAAACCTATGCTGGATGGAACGGCTGACAAAGCAACACTGCGGCGATCGCTCCTGGCTGCTCGAAATGCCATGTCGCCTGATGAATGGCGCGTCAAGAGCGATCGCCTCTGCGAACAGCTTCAGCAGATTCCTCTCTTTCAGCAATCAAGAACTGTCCTGGCCTACAGTAGTTTCCGCAACGAGCCTGACCTGAGTCCTTTATTTGACAGCTTAAGCTGCCACTGGGGAATGCCGAGGTGCGTAGGTAAAACGATGGAGTGGCATCGGTGGTCACCCCGTACTGGTTTTCCACTGCAGAAAGGAGCCTTCGGCATTCTTGAACCCGATCCTCAATCCCCCCGATTAAATGCCGAAGATGTTGATTTGATTCTGGTGCCTGCCGTCGCGTGCGATCGCCGAGGATATCGCCTCGGGTACGGAGGGGGCTTCTACGACCGCATGTTCAGTGATCCCGCCTGGAAACATATACCGACAATCGGCATTGTCTTCTCAACCCTGCTTTTGGACACACTTCCCATTGACGCTTGGGACTGTTCTCTTCACTCCATTTGCACAGACACACAGTGGATATCAATTAGGCAATGAGCCTCAAATACCTTGAACTGCTTCCGTTCTAGTTCTAAGAAAAGGTGAATGACTGCGTTAGTCTGGCTGGCTAACTACAGTGAAACCGCACACTAAGCCCATAGCGCTATGCGCGTTGGTTAAGTACGGGAGCGTGGGTCACGCCGCGCCCCACGTTCCCGTTCGTGTACTTAATGCGGTTGCAACCCTCTATAGGTAAGAACATTTAGGAGTGAATGAGTAAGAATGTTAAACTCTGCGGGATGTACATAGCCGTTAAAGTATTCTTACTGGTCAAAAATCAGCTTGAGCCCAAAAAAGAATAGCTATCTCTACACAATAGTCTCTTTAATTAAATTTTTGATTAAGGTGGATCGCTAAATAACTTAGGGACTGGAAAGAAAACAAAATTCCATCAAGAGAGGGGGGTAGGCTGAGCCTATCACTTCTCTCTATGGGTTTTTTGGGATTTTATTTTTACGCAGGTCTCTTATTCCTTGAAAGCACGGTTCACTATAGGTCATCTACCCCGCAAACTAATAAGTATAGTATTTCGATCTCAACAGTCATCTTGACTCAAAGCGTGAGTATCACTTTTTTCCTCTTTGGTTTCCCCCCTGACACCCCCCATTTCGTATCACTCATAGCCGAACTTTATTCAGGGAAATCTTTAATATCATGCATCTTCTAAAAACACAGCTTCCCTTTTTCAATCAACTATGTCAGATATCATTGCTGATAGGGTGTGTCGCAACTCTAAGTGCAATGTTTGCCGTGACCCCGCTTCCATCCACTGCTACGGAGCAAACCAGTAACCCACGAGGCGATTTCCCTGGGCGGCTCCAGGGTGGAGGTTCTCGCAATACAGAGTGTCCCATTCACCTATCACCCATTGAAGGGTTGGAAGCTCTCTGATCAATTGCACATTGCTACGCACCGGAGAGAAGGGAATGGAGAAATGTCATTAACCCAAATTGCGGATCGAGTACAGCAGTTAGTCAATGCAGAAACAGCCGTAGTGGCACTTTTTGAAGATTCTGGCAAAACGATAGTGTATACAGCGGCTGTCGGCAAACATGCGGCATTGATTCAGGGAAAACGTAGCCCAACCCGGTCATCCGGTCTCTGTGGTGCTGTATTCGAGTCTGGTCAATCTGCTTTAGTTTGCGATACGCAAACGGATGTGCGCATTCGACGGGATTTGGCGGAAAAGCTAGACATTACAACCGCCTTAGCCGTGCCCATTCGATTGAATAGCGAGTTTATCGGAGTGCTAATGGTGTTGAATCGGCTTGATGGCACACCGTTTACCGACACAGAAGAACAGGCGTTAACTGATTATCTGTCCCGCGACGGACTAATTCTTTTGAGGGCGAACGAGGGGATTCGAACCCCCGAGTGTCGGAACCACAATCCGATGCCTTAACCCCTTGGCTACGCTCGCCATAGCGTTATCTAATATAGCATTTGTCTCTACATCGTTGCATCTAATTCCTCATCCTTCGCATCCTCTTCTTTTATGGGGAGAAAGTTGGCCTATGCCATGCTCACTTAGCAAGGAAAAAACGCTAGGCTTAGCAGGGTAATGTGGGTGATGAGCAGTATGAAGGTATTAAAAATCGGTTCATTTATGTTCCTCATGGCGATCGCCGGAATTGGAGCCGCAATGGCAGCGACGAATCCAAGCCAAGATGCCTATGAAGACTATGCGGTTGAGCAACTGAG
>JAYKJC010000488.1:0-7305 GCA_035285885.1 Leptolyngbyaceae cyanobacterium
GCCCAGTCCAGTCCTGAGCCTAAGCCTGAGGACTTGTACCGCTTTGTGTTCGCAGAGGATGAATAGCGCAGGCTTATGACCGATCCACGGCTTTACGAACCTGAAGCATTTGTGTTCTTAGAAGCAGGCAAACCGGAGGAAATCTTGACCCTAGACGAGTTGAAAGCTCGTCTAGTTGAGCTTGTCAAAGCTTATCCCGACGATATTCCTGATGATGTCGCCGGGATTGGAACGGTGGATGGGCGATCGCAATACTTAATCGACAATTATTGTGAGTTAACTGTAGGGTCAAGCCAATTTTTTCAATGGTTTGCAATTCGTTTAGAGAAGAATTAATCCAAGAAACATTTGGATAAAGCATTCATCAAAATGGCGATCGCCCGATGAAAAGACGGACAAGCAGAAGGAAACTGTATCAATAGGCTCTTCTATGGCATCCAAGAATAGGCCACAATATCAACAGTTATTGAATCTGTTCCGACCGTCACTTCTTTCGCCTGATAAATAAAGTGGTTGCTGTCAAGATGACTTGCGCAGGTCATGTTGCATGACGCGTGAGTGCATCTCCACCCTAAGAATCAGAAAAAATCAGATCTAGCCCACTTAGCTCACGAGCCATGTTTGTCGGACTCTTAGCTGCCCTCTCTGCATCTGCCGCAGTCGGGATGCGCGTCGCCTTTGCCATTCTCCTACTCGGACTGTTCCATGGCCAAGACCTGTGGTCATCGGTTCCGATTTTGTCGTCCCTTTATCCTCCACTGGTGATGGGAACGTTGGTGTCGTGGGCGCTAGCAGAACTGCTCCTTTCTAAAGATAAGGTGGGGCTCCGCGTTGTTCAGATTGTTCAGCTCATCATGAGTCCGCTGTTTGGGGCGATCGCCGGTGTCACCTTCGCTCTACAATCCATGCCAAGCACCGAAGGCTTGTGGATTATCGGCATCGTTTCGGGGGTACTCGCTCTTTTGCTGCAACTGGTTCAAGTGGGCTGGTTTTACCGACTCCGAGGTTTGCCGATCTGGGCCGTTTTTCTGCAAGATTTCATGTGCGTGATTTTTCTTTTGCTTGCGTTTGACGCTCCCCGACCGGGAGGCGTGTTTGCCCTGATCGTGATGTGGCTGGCGTTCCGCAGCTCAATTTCCTGGCAGCGGTGGTATCAGCGTCCCAAGTTGCGGTCTCAGGCTGAATGTATCTCTCAAAGTGAAGAGAGCGATCGCCTCCACATCACCTAATGGACTTGCGTGATCTCCAAAAAAAGAAGCTCGGTGGGCCTAGCCCACCGAGCTTCTTTTTTTGGAGATCACTTATTGAGGAACGGCTACGGATGATGACAACACGACGACCTGCTGGCTACTGACGATGAACGCGTTGAATTGGCGATCGCTCAGTCCTTGTAACACGCGTCCGGCGATCGCCGGATCAGGACTATAGGCTACCAGCAGATAGGGTTGCTGCTCATATACCGCTAATCCAACGGGCGAACTCAGCACCGCCCGAACCGCTGCGGCAACCTCAGGTTGATTGTTGTATCGCACAAGAACGGCATACCCTGGTTCTAGAACCGCTGGCGCATAGGCGGGAGCCTGGGGCCGTCCAGAAGAATTCGGCACATTAGCACTGGGTGAACTGGGCGAACTGGGCGCATTCCCAGACGGAGCTGTCGTGGGTCGAGGGAAATTGGAGGGTGTGGCTTGACTCGACTGCATCGGCTCGGCTGAATTGCTCGGCTCCTGCGTTCCATCAGATTCGGGTAAGCCCTCACTGCTCAACACGACGGTCTGAAAGCCTTCGACCGTGGTGAGATATTCAGCCCAAGATTCTGCTAATGCTTCATCATCAAAGGTACTCACTTGAATGACACGCTGATTGCCATAGACACAAGGAGTAATCGTTGCGCTGGAGGGCAAGACCTGGGCAAGGCGGTTCTGCTCATCCGTCGTCTGACCATTGACGAGCAGTGAATACTGTTCGCTTGCGGGAACCTGGCAAGCATCAACGGGCTGGGCATGGGTCGCCGATCCCCACAACACACTCGCTGATATTGAAAGTGCAAACAGGAGTAGACGTTTCATTGACTTAACTCACAGATTTTCTGACAACATACGTAGAACATACGTAGGTGCATACCCTTGATTATAAAACTCATAAAAACTGAGTCGTCCGCCACGCGGGAAGCGCAGGGTCTTGGCATGGGAATTGACCGATGCCCAAGTGCTTCATAATCCAAATGAGATCCAAATGAGCGAAACTCGAATCAGCATAGTTCAAATAAGCGCAACTCAAACAAGCGAAACTCAAATAAGCACGGTTCGAATTAAAAAAACACAAAACGGGCGTCAGGCCAGCGACGCCAGAGGCTCAGGGATAGCGTTAGACGGAGACTCAAATGTTCCCACTACAACAAACTCCAACCGGAGCTTGAGCCAGGTAATGAATTGAGCATTCGTTGAAATAATGGCTGCCGCAGGCTGGGGACAGCGACGTTTAACATCGCTCATTTCTGGTGAATCTAAGAAAGCAGGCTGCTTCACTAGCCAGAAATCAATCTCTTTGCCTTTTTCTTCATAGTCGCGCACGCGCTCTTTCAAAACCTCCTCCAGAGGTTCATCTTCAAGTAAAAACTTCTGGCTTGCCAAAATGTAGTGATAGGTGGTCATCGTACTAGTTTCAGGTGTCAAGGTTAGAGAGGTCAGAAAAGATTAAGGCGTTTGAGCTGACTCAGACGACTCCGCAGTTCGCGGAAGCCGATGCAATTCTGAGCGTGAAATTCTGAATGTGAAATTCTGAACGTGCAACTCAGTAGAGCGATCGCCATTCTACACAAGCGTGACCCAAAGCTCTAGAGGGAAGCCGAAATATTGCGTTTTTGCACTTTTAGTAATTCTTATCTTTCACCCGCTTTTTCCCCAACCTTTCCACACTGTTTCCCCAGCCTTTCCACAAGGACACCCGAGTTTTCCACATCTTTCCACAGGTTTTCCACATCATTTTCACAACCCCATCGCCAAGGGATAAGGTTTTCCACTTTTTTCTGGGGAATATCGATCATCTCCTCTCAGAATTCTGAGAATTGCCCAAAAATCATGAAGTAGTGTAACGAAAATGAGCTTCAAGCCCTTATTCCTCGTAAACCAGATCTTTTTGTAAAGCCTCGGTCTTCACAGAAATGCCATTGACGGCTCCTGGATAGATGCCGCAGAATGATGCCCACCTACCTTACAAAGGCGCTCTGACCTGAGTAAGTCCCAACCCTTCTGATCCGCTTTGCCGCGCTCCCTCAGAAGGGTTAGGGATTTTTTCAGACCAGCAGCGTGAGTTTGTGCTGCGGACACGCTTCCGGGCGGTAAGGTAAATCCCCCTCGTTCACACAAGTTGGAGAAGTTTGAATGAACGCAACTGTAAGCATCCTGGCCGAAATTCCTGAAGATCTGCACGAGTCTCTCAGCAACTACCTCGAAACACATCCCGACTGGGATCAAGACCGTGTCTTCTCAGCCGCCCTATCGCTCTTCCTTTTGCAAAATGGCACGAGCACCAGTTTAGACGCGTCACGGAGCTATCGCCGGACGGCTCGTGTGTATCTGGATGCGCTATTCAAGCATGCCGTTTAGCCTCACGAGACCTAAACATATGATGGGTTCTACACATTCAACCGATGACTGTTGCCTGCGGCCCTCGCATTCACTGGATTCCGTTTCTCTTAGAAACGCGCAGCAAGGGCTTGCTCTCGGATTGGATGAAGCTCAGGAGTATGAGGAACGCCCATGCTCCTGGGGTTTTCAACAGTCTGACAAAAGGCCAACAGTGAAGAAAGCGGCAGAATTATCTTGCTATCGACTGGACTATCGCCCTTCTCACTATTTTGACGTGCACTATTTTGATTCTCACGATGCCGTTACTGAACTAGCCAAATTTCACCCTAATGGCTTTCACCCCAATAGCTTTAGTACGGGGCTTGAGCTTGTGCTGATGGGGGGCGATCGCCACGTCTTGAGAAAGTTTCCACAAATTCGGCAATGGCTCGCGTCATATAACCTTTCTCATTCGAGCGACCTCGACAGTTGGTCGTTTATCTAATCCCTGTGTGTAGGGCCCCGTGTGTAGGGCCTCGTATGTATATGTAGGGGTGCATCTCGTTCCAGCATGAATGAGCGTTGGCGATCGCATTTCCATGACCTCCCCAGACATGTTCCCTCAAAGCAATGACGCAGATCACTTGATTCCATGTTTAACAACACGAAACTGGGCTAGAAATCGCGGCGGAATCCTCTGAAGTTTCTATCAACGAACAAGAGACACACCCAAGAGCCCCACGTCACTTGTTTGTAGAATCCATCCGAAACCTCCAGGGAGCTTTCGGATGGGCACTACCCCTCCATTGTTACCCCCATTATTAGAGGAACTTCTCCCATGCAATTACGTTTTCTCGGTACCGCTTACACGGCTTCTACTCCTTCTATCGAAACGTCTGAGCTCAATGTATCTGGCATCTATCGCGGTCATTCAGTTGCATTCAACAGTGCGCACCCCAAAGAAATGAACGCTGCCGTTGCCCTGCGCTACCGGGGCCAAGCCTATCTGCGTTAGGTTTGCGCTAAGTTTGACTGATTTCCTCCTACTCTCCTCACATCATGTTCCCCGCTGATCGATTCGATCAGCGGGGATTTTTTGTCTGGGCGCTGCTGATTCGAGGGATGATTTTCGTAGGGGCATGGCACTGCCATGCCCCTACAGACCGTTAGTTGTGGATTGAAGGTTTTCGATTCATCCCAACATTCAGCACCACCTTTTGTCTGCACGTGAGAGGGGTGTCCTGTTATCGCTTGATTGCGGATTGACGAAACCTATAGAAACGCCGTATTCTCCATGCGGTATGCTGCCAGAATCTATCGTCAACGTCACTCCATGTCTCGATCAAAAGCGCTGTTCTACTACGTCCTCACGCGTCTACTCTTAGCTCCCTTGATGCTGTGGACTATCGTCACCCTGGTCTTTCTACTGATGCGGGCAACGCCGGGAGATCCGGTAGATGTGGCGCTTGGGGGACGCGCCCCCGAAGCTGCGCGAGAAGCCATGCGAGAACGCCTAGGACTCGATGCGCCGATTCCCGTGCAGTACATTCGATATTTGGGCAATCTATTGCAGTTTGATTTGGGGGTGACCCTTAGCGATCGCCCCGTTACCGAAATTATTCAGGCCCATTTTCCCGCCACGGTTGAGTTGACGGTGATGAGTATGGCGATCGCCGCTGTGTTGGGCATTGCCGTCGGGTCTTTTGCAGCCTCCAAACCAAACACCCCCGTGGATGCTGGGGGACGGCTGTTTGGCATCATCACCTACGCGCTGCCGATGTACTGGTTCGGCATGCTCACCCAGATTCTCTTTGCAGTGAACTTAGGATGGTTCCCCCTGGGCGGACGCTATCCCTTGCGGGGCGAGTCACCCGATGGCCCGACCGGACTATTTCTGGTGGATAGCCTGCTGCACGGCGACCTCGGACAGTTCGGCACCGCTTTCTACTATTTGCTGCTCCCCAGCTTCACGTTGGGACTGCTGCGAAGCGGTATTTTTGAGCGCATTCTGCGGGTCAATCTCAAGCAAACCCTTCAATCAGACTATGTGGAGGCGGCACGGGCACGAGGCATTCCCGAATTTCGGGTGGTGATGGTGCATGCGTTTCGCAACGCCCTCATTCCGCTGATCACGATTTTAGGCTTGACGATCGCCTCTCTCCTCGGTGGTGCGGTGATTACCGAGGTCACGTTTGATTGGCCAGGACTGGGACGCCGACTCTATGAAGCGATGGAAGAACGAGATTATGCACTCGTTCAGGGCATTCTTGTGTTCTTTGGGCTGATTGTGGCGATCGCCAGCATCATCATCGACATCCTCAACGCCTGGATCGATCCCCGCATTCGCTACTAATAAAACTTGGCAGTCACAAAGAAAAGAGGGTGTTGGGGGACTTGTTTAGCGTTGGCAGTTTCGACCCCCTCAATCCCCCCTTGGCAAGGGGGGAAGCTTAGTTCTCCCCCTTGCCAAGGGGGAGTTAGAGGGGGGCTACAGTCAGTCTATATAGACAGACAACCTACACAATTGCAGGAATCTGGACGCCGCTGAGAATGCCCTCTTGCTGAGCCATGTACAGCATCAGATCCAGCACCCGGCACGAATAGCCCCACTCGTTGTCATACCAGGACACCACCTTGAAGAAGTTAGAGTTCAACTCAATCCCTGCCCCTGCATCAAAGATGCTGGAGTGGGGATCGGTGGTGAAATCGGTTGAAACCACCGGGTCATCGGTGTAGCCTAAGATGCCCTTCATGGGGCCTTCCGCCGCCGCCTTCATCGCCGCGCAGATGTCGGCATAGCTCGTCGCCTTCTCTGTTTTGAAGGTCAGGTCAACCACAGAGACATCGGGCGTTGGCACCCGGAGCGCCATCCCCGTCAATTTGCCCTTCAGCTCAGGGAGAACCAGAGTCACGGCCTTGGCTGCACCCGTCGATGCTGGGATGATGTTTTGTCCGGCTCCTCGACCGCCCCGCATGTCCTTCTTACTGGGGCCGTCAACGGTCGGTTGAGTGGCCGTTGACGCGTGAACGGTGGTCATCAGCCCTTCCGCTAACCCAAAATTATCTTGAATGACCTTGGCGATCGGAGCCAAACAGTTGGTCGTGCAGCTCGCATTGGAGACAATCAGGTTTTTCTCAGGGTTATAGGTTTCGTGATTGACGCCCACCAGCAAGGTGGCGATCGCCTCAGGATCTTTGGTCGGAGCCGACAAAATCACCCGCTTCGCCCCTGCATCCAGGTGCTGCTTGGCCCCGTCATAGGTCGTAAACAGTCCGGTAGACTCAACCACGTAGTCTGCACCCAGGTCTTTCCAGGGCAGCTCAGCCGGATTCCGAATGGCCATCGTCGGGATGAATGCACCGTCTACCTCAATGCCGTTCTCTTTTGCTTCAACCGTTCCGGGGTAGCGTCCGTGGGTGGAATCGTACTTCAACAGGTATGCCAGGTTTTCAGGCGGAACCAAGTCGTTAATGCCGACAAATTCAATCGTGGGGTTTTTGATCGCAGCACGAAAGACCAAACGGCCAATGCGACCAAAGCCATTAATGCCTACTTTTAAGGTTGCCATAGCGTGAGAATGTCCTTTGTAGAGGTTTGCAAAGGTCGAACAGGTTCAGGCGGGTTGGCCTAACCATCCTTCTTTGCCCCCCATGAAAGCACAGGACTTTTGGAGACGATGATCCCTTTCCTTTTCTTTCAAGGTTGCTGGATTGATGTTTAAGAAGTGTAAATGGA
>JAYKJC010000489.1:0-4363 GCA_035285885.1 Leptolyngbyaceae cyanobacterium
AATAGTGCATGCCGAAGGCGTCGCAGGTGAAGAGAATCTGCGTCTTCTGGTCGTAGGTGAAGATCGTGTCGGGCCAGTGGAGGTTAGGCGCACTGATGAATTCCAAGACGTGTCCATTGCCGAGATCGAGGGTGTCGCCATTCTTTACTTGAATCCGCTCAAACGGACGGTGTACCAGGTCTTCGAGAAAGGCGATCGCCACTTTAGCACCCACCACCGTAGCGTTCGGAGCCAGCTCCAGCACATCCTTTACCAACCCGCTGTGGTCAGGCTCGGTGTGGCTGATGACGATGTAGTCAATGTCGGCAGGGTTAATCTGCCCCTTGAGAATGTCGAGATAGAGTTGGCGAAACTTGGCGTGAGACGTATCCACCAGTGCAGTCTTTTCGCCCCGAATGATGAAGGAGTTGTAGGTGGTGCCGTTTTGCAGGCCAAACTCAATGTCGAAGCGATCGCGATCCCAGTCGAGCGATCGAATTGTGGTTGTCTCTGAAGCAATTTCTTCAACCTGCATGGTCAGGCGCTTTTCTGCACGCTCAGCAACTGCAACCATTGCCTACCTCCTATTAAATGAGTCTTGATATCACCTTACGGCGATGCCGTATTAAATGGCGTTTTTCTATTTGTAACACTTCGTGTAGTTTAACAACATTTATGTTGCTTATGTTTGTATTGTCGGTCAAAACCGCCTGTTTGGGAAACAGAATTCCTAATGACCGATTTTGTATGACTTATTCTGATGTCATGTCTACTGCTTTCAGAAGACGGTCAGCCGTGAGAGCTAGAGAGACATTCAGCCGTTCGAGTTCTGGAGATTGAATGGGGGTATCGTTTGTGAAGCGATTGAGTTTGATGTATTTGCCATCATCCAGTTCTAATACGGTGACTGACCGATCACTGGGGTCAATCAGCCAATATTCGGGAATTCCCCGTGCAGCATATTGACGCCGCTTGCGCTCATAGTCGCGTTTGCGATTTTGCTCGCCCGGAGAGACAACTTCGACCACAAGATGAGGGGGCAGCATGTCAAACGTGAGCGTCAATCGCTTGCGGGTGAGTTCAAGATGGTCGTCTCGCATCACCACCAAATCAGGGAATCGATTGGCCGCGTCCCCTGGCTGAAGCACCGGAACCTGTACCTCACAGGCATGGGGGTGAACACGGCGAAACGGGAGTCCTGCATTGACAAGCTGTAAGAACAAGTAGTTTGCAATCGACGTATTGGGCTCTGATTCTGGAGGTATCTCAATCAACGCTCCATCCACCAATTCATATCGCTTGTCAGTTTCATCACTCCACTCCAAATATTGCTCGAACGTTAGTCTTTGGGCGGTGACCATGCGGATTCCCTCCATCCGTTCCGTTCTTTTTGATTATGGCGGACATTGTGGCGAATGTTGGGCGATCGCCCCCCTCTCTCGTCCAAGGACAGCCCATCCATGGCCGTCACATCCCGAACCTATCATCGTCTGATTTTCAGGCATCTGTATGTTTAAGGCGAATCTTGCTGCTGTAAAAGCGATCGCAATCGAGCCAATTCCTGTTCTGCGGCGTCAGCTCTTTGGCGTTCCTGTTCAGCTCTTTGGCGTTCTTGCTCAGCTCTTTGGCGTTCCTGTTCAGCTCTTTGGCGCTCCTGTTCGGCGCGTTCGCTTCCGGTCAACAGCAAATTGCCGTCCAGATCCCACCACCGGAGCCAACACATGTCCTGATTTTGATACTGGCCTTGCCAGAGTCCCAGTTCTACGTCCATCAGCGGAATTGGGAAGTGTCCCCGTTCGTTGGGGGTCAGTTTGTGATAGCTGAAATCAACCAGGTGATAGACCTCCAGGTTGCCGCTGATGATTTCGTAGATGCCATAGTACGGAGCGCGAATAATGCGTTCGTACACCCAAAACTTTCCTTTGAAGGGGGTTCTGTCTCTTTCTTCTGAACCCTCTCCGGAGGCAAACTCAAGCACGATGGTCGGCGGAATGAACTCGCGCCACAGCACATAGGAGCGACGATATTGCCCGTCTAGCTTGGGGGGAACTCCTGCCACATAAAACCAATCGGGAGCTTCTGCACCTTTTTCGGGTGGGTCTGTTTCTCGCCAATAAATGCCGCAGTCCTGACCGATGGCATACTGTCCATCTGGATGCAGTCGTTGCAGCACGGGACCTAGAGAGTCGGTGAGTAAAATACTCTGCGGATGCTCCTGAAAATTCTTCACGAATGTACCATCGGCTTCAGGGAGTTGGGTATGGTCAGGAAACGCACGAGGCTGGTCAATTGGCACAGCAGAATCGGTCATGGCGATCGCCCAAGTCACAACGAGGCAATACGCTTAGTATAAAGCCAGGATATTTGCAGCAGCGATCGCCCCTTCAGTTCAATCACATTGAGTAATGGCTGGAACTAATCTGGAACAGATTACGCCGAATGTTGGAGTCTTGCCATGAAGAAGCCATCTAAGTTCTGACGGTGGGGCCAGAGGGTGAGCCAGCCCTCTGAGGTTTGAAAGGGATAGAGAGGAGAATCAGACGAGAGGGGGGCGATCGCCCAGTGAGAATTGTTCTGTAAGAAGGCTTGGACGATCGCTTGATTTTCCTGGGGATTGAGTGTGCAGGTGGCGTAGACCAGGGTGCCGCCCGGTTTCACGTAGCGGGACGACTGCTGAAGAAGGTCGCGCTGCAAGTCGGTGAGTTCAGAAATTCGTTCAGGAGACTGACGCCAGCGGGCATCGGCATGACGATGCAGCGTTCCCAGTCCGGAGCAGGGCGCATCGACTAACACCCGGTCGGCTTGGGGCAGGTCAGCGTGGGGCGATCGCATGTCGTGAGTGTGCAACTGAATGCAGGTGAGGTTTAAGCGGGTGAGGTTTTCCTGCACTCGGTTCAAGCGCTTTTCGTTGCGATCGCACGCCCACACCGTACCGCGATCGCCCATCAGTTCAGCCAAATGAGTCGTTTTGCCGCCGGGTGCCGCACAGGCGTCAATCACCGTTTCTTCGGGTTGTGGATTCAATAAATGTCCCACCAACTGCGCGCTGCCATCCTGCACGGTCCACCAACCCTCGTCATATCCGGGTAGCGATTGAATGAGGCCAGAATGTTCTGTCAGGCGAAGCCCCTGGGGTGCGCCCGGAATGGGGTCTGTCGCAATCGATGCGGCGGCGAACGCTTCGCGCACCTGCTCGACGGAGGAGCGTAGTGGATTCACTCGCAAGTCAATGGAGGGCGGTTGGTTGAACCATTCACACAGGGCTTCAACTTCCTGTTCCCACTGGTGTGCGTTGCCAGAACTCGACTCCGGATCTGATGGTGCAAGCTGTTCCTGCCAGGTGCGCACAATCCAGTCGGGGTAGCTGTGCAGTATCCCAAGGCGGGCGATCGCATCGGCAGGAAGCTGGAGTACGCTGTCGCGCTGACGGGTATAGGCTCTCAGCACACCATTCACAAACCCTGAGAGTCCGCCGAGACGGTTTTGCTTGGCCAACTCCACTGAGGTGTTGACAGCGGCTGAATCGGGCACCTGATCCAGATAGCGCAGTTGATACAGGCCCAGTCGAAGAATGAGATGAATCAAACGAGGGGGGCGATCGCCCTTCGCTTTAGCAAGAGTCTGAATAATTTCGTCGAGGGTGCGGCGTCGGCGCGTCGTTCCGTAGACCAGTTCTGTCACAAAACTGCGGTCAGTGGATGACAAGGGAACTGTGGCTAATCCCTGATGTAGTGCTTCGTCGGCAAAGGCACCTTTCTCAATACGCAGCAAGATGGAGAGAGCAAGTTGCCGAGCATCGCTGCCGGAAGAGGTTTGATGGGAATACTGCATGCATCAAAAGGGTGTTGTCCGGTCACCACACCACACCAACTCGAAAGTTTCATCGTTAATTGACTGACAATGCCAGGTGCGGGTGACTACATGAAGAGGATATCAAACTCAGCCTCTAAAGCACACCAAAGCGATGAGCACAAAAACCTCGAGAGATGGCGATAACCATCAGTCTACAAGGATTTTCCTTACTAAAATTAAATGGAAAAGAGAAGTAAATGTAAACATTGATACATTTATTTCATCTACGGAAGATTATTGCTAGATTGATCGTAATACGGGCAATGCGGGAAAGTAGGCTCTTTATTGCAGGATGAATATTAAGGGTTGGCAACATGCTTTCAAAATTCATTATGTACGCCATGTCCTTGGGGGCATGTGCATTGGCGTGGGGCTGTAGCTTTGACACACTCGAACCACTTTCCAAAACATCCACCAATGCATTTCTCCCTAGAACAGAAGTAGCCCCACAGCGAACTCCCGATCAAATCCTTGTTATAGGAGACATTTCTAGTAATCCAGCTAAAAAAATTGAACAATACCAACCCCTTGC
>JAYKJC010000490.1:0-7206 GCA_035285885.1 Leptolyngbyaceae cyanobacterium
ATCAGGCGATCCTGGGAACATTTGCCCTCTACTATCGCGAGGTTCGTTCACCCCGAGCCGATGAATTGGCACTCGTCGATAGTCTGGTTCAAATCATCATGCTGGCGATTCAACGGCATCAAAACGAAATTGCTCTGAAGCAGACCAATCGAAGGCTACAGGAAGCTCAGCACATTGCTCATTTGGGGAACTGGGAACTGGATCTCGAACACAATACTCTCCACTGGTCTGAGGAAGTGTTCCACATCTTCGAGATCGATTCACAGCACGTCTGTGCATCCTACGAAGCCTTTTTGGATTTAGTGCATCCCGACGATCGGACAACTGTCAATGAGGCATACAGCCAGCATCTGCGCGATCGCCAACCCTACAGCCTGGTGCATCGTTTGCACATGCCCGATGGTCGAATTAAGCATGTGCGCGAGCTGTGTGAGACCCGTTATAGTGCTGACGGCTCTCCTCTGCTCTCACGGGGAACGGTACAGGATATTACCCAACAGCGAGAGGCCGAACTTCGTCGCGAGCGGGCAGAAGCCTCACTGCGGCAGGTGATTGAGGGCACGGCGGCTTTCACGGGTGAAGAGTTCTTCCCAGCCCTGGTGCGCCATATTAGCGAAGCATTGGGGGTCCGTTTTGTTTCGGTTGGACATGCGACCTCAGAGGGGTTTCACGTCCTGGCCTTTTGTGCAGAGGGTGAGCTTTGCCTCCCTCAATTTTTGCCCTATGAATGGGTGCCCTGTTGCTATCAGGCGATCCAAGATGGCAGTTGCTGCCATCCTGCCGGGCTTCAAGACCTTTACCCTGGCTACACCCTGTTTACCGACTTACAGGCCGAAAGCTATCTGGGTGTTCGCTTGAACAATGCCGCAGGCGAACCCAATGGAAGTCTCTGTATTTTCCATGATGCTCCTTTAGCAGATCCCGACTGGGCACAAACCCTACTCTCTACGTTCGTGCCCCGAGCCGGGGCTGAACTGGAGCGCCTCCTCACAGCACAAGCCCTGGAACAGCTCAATGCGGACCTGGAAAAACGCGTGGCCCAACGTACCGCCGAGCTTGCCGAGCGGGAAGCCCTGCTTCAAGACTTTTTAGATAATGCCAATGACCTGATTCAGATCGTAGACATTGAGACCGGACGTTTCCAATTCGTGAACCGAGCCTGGCTCAATACTCTGGGCTACACGGCTGCTGAAGTGGAGCAGTTGACCTGTTTCGATGTATTAGCAGCTGATTGTCATCCTCACTGCCAGGCGGCATTCGCACAGATGCAATCGGGATGTACAACGGGTTTGGATCGGGTGGAATTAATCTTTGTCAGTAAGTCCGGGCAACAGGTGGTTGTCGAAGGGAATGTTAACTGCCGGGTTGAAACCCAGTCCGACGGTAGCCAGAGAGCCGTCTCCACGCGGGGCATCTTTCGAGATATCACCGCCCGCAAAGAGGCAGAGCAAGAACTACAGCGACGAGAAGCCCGATATCGGGGATTGCTGGAGGCTGCGCCTGATGCAATTCTGCTAGCCGACCTGCAAGGGAACATTCTGGAAGCCAACCAGCAAGCAGAAACCCTACTGGGCTACCCTCTGGCAGAACTGACCACGATGCACTTCAGCCAACTGCATCCGGCTGAAGCGTTGACCAGGGCAAGGCATAACTTTGCTGAAATCGTCCAAAAACAACGCACCCAGGTTTTGGATGAAATCTTTCGACGAGTTGATGGCACAACGGTGCCTGTGGACATCACCGCGACCGTTATTGACCTTAATGGAGAAACCCTGGTGCAGGGGATTTTTCGCGACATTTCTGAGCGCAAAGCGATTGAGCAGGCATTGCAAGAGTCTCGACAGTTTTTGCAAACGGTGCTCGATACGGTGCCCCTTCGGGTGTTCTGGAAGGATCGAGAATCCCGCTACTTGGGAGCGAATGCCCGTTTCTTAGCCGATGCGGCTCTTTCTTCAGAAGCCGACATCCTGGGCAAAAATGATTTCGATATGCCCTGGACCGAGGCCGAAGCGGAAGCCTACCGCGCAGATGATCTCAGCGTTATGAAAAGCGGTGAAGCCAAACTGGGCATTATCGAAACTCAGTACCAGCAAGATGGCAAGACGATCTGGTTAGAAACCAACAAGTTGCCCCTCCGCAACCTGACGGGTGATGTCATCGGCGTTCTCGGCACCTATCAAGATATTACCGACCGTCGAAATGAACAAGTCGCCCTCCAACAAAGGACCGCCGAACTGGATCGCTTCTTCTCCCTGGCTTTAGAGCTGCTCTGTATTGCGACTCTAGAGGGTCGTTTTATCCGCTTGAATCATCAGTGGGAAAAGGTTCTTGATTATCCCCTCTGGGATTTAGAAGGAGCAGAATTTATAGATTTTGTGCATCCAGAGGACGTGGAGATGACGCTCCAGGCGATGCAAAGGTTGGAGCAAGGGGAGGAGATTATGGGTTTCACCAATCGATATCGCTGCCGGGATGGCTCCTATCGCTGGATTGAGTGGACTTCAACTCCCAGTAATGGCCTGATTTATGCCGCCGCTAGAGACATTACTGAGCGCAAACAGGCTGAAATGGAGTGGCAAAGCCTGACCAATCGCTTGACCCTCGCCCTCCAGGCCGGAGCCTATGGCACCTGGGATTGGGATTTGGTGAATGATGCCCTCTGGGATGAACGGATGTATGAAATCTATGGAATACAAGACCTGGGGAGGAGTGTGTCCTACCAGGAGTGGCGCGATTGCGTCCATCCCGATGACATTAACTGGATAGAGGCTCAATTTGAGACGGCTTTGCAGAATAGAACTCCCTTCCAAGCTGAATTTCGGATCTGGCGCATGGATGGTGAGCTGCGTTGGGTTCAGATATTCTGTAGGCAGCAATACGATGCCCAGGGCAACCCGGTGCGCGTGGTAGCGATTAATTGTGATATTACCGAGCGCAAATCGACTGAAATGCTTATCCGCCAACATGCCGAACAAGAAACCCTGCTACGGGAAATCACTCACAAGATTCGCCAATCTCTGGAATTACAAACCATTTTTAATAACGCCTGTGAAGAAACTCGTCTGGTACTCCAGGCCGATCGAGTCGGTATTTTCAAGTTCTACCCAGAAACCAACTGGGAAGAAGGTGAATTTGTGGCTGAATCCGTAGTAGAGGGATTCGTTTCCGTCATGGCTACTCCCATCCATGACCATTGTTTTGGTGAAAAATATGCTCCTCTTTACCTTCAGGGTCAGTACGCCGCCATGGAGGATATCTATCAGTTAGAGAGTCTATGTCATACAGATGTGTTGGCCCAATTTCAAGTGCGAGCCAATCTAGTCGTACCCTTGCTAGATGGCAAGAATCTGTGGGGTCTGTTGTGCATTCACCAATGTAGCGGAACTCGCCAATGGCAGCCCTTTGAGATAAATTTGACCCAACACATCGCCAGCCAACTGGCGATCGCCATTCAGCAGGCTAACCTCTTCGGACAACTGCAACAAGAGCTTGAAGAACGTCAACAGGCCCAAACCCAATTGAGTGAAAGTAATTACCAACTGGCGGTAACCAATCAGGAACTGGCACGGGCTACCCGCTTAAAAGACGAATTTTTGGCCAACATGAGCCACGAACTTCGTACACCGCTCAATGCCATTCTCGGCATGTCAGAGGTTCTTCTTGAAGAAGTTTTTGGCGCACTCAATCCCAAACAGAAACAATATATTGAAGTCATCCAAAGCAGCGGGCACCATTTGTTGACGTTAATCAATGATATTTTGGATGTCGCTAAAATCGCTTCAGGTCAAATCAAGCTAGAGTACAGTTATATCTCTATAGAGCAACTCTGTTCGTCAAGTCTTACCTTTATTAAGCAGCAAGCCCTCAATAAAGAGATCCAATTAGAAACGGATATTGAGCCCTTCATACCCGATTTATTTGCCGATGAAATCCGCATCCGGCAGATCTTACTGAATTTGCTGAGCAATGCCGTCAAGTTTACCCCAGAAGGAGGAACAGTCACCCTAACCGTCTTGGTCTTACCCCAAGAGCAAGATACATCTCAGCCCACGTATCTTCGCATAGCTATAGCAGATACGGGGATTGGGATTGCACCTGAAAACATCCCGCAATTATTTAAACCCTTCGTCCAAATCGATGGCGCTCTTAATCGGCAGCAGACAGGCACAGGGTTAGGACTTGCTCTGGTCAAACAAATGACTGAGCTTCATGGAGGGCGGGTAGGATTGACCAGCCAAGTCGGGGAAGGGAGTTGTTTCACCGTGGATTTTCCCTATGTCCCTCAATCCGCATCTGTAGCGCAGACAGATGAACCTCAGATGGCGCTTGCTTCTCACGCAGAGAACGTCTCAGTTGCGCCTGAGTCTGAAGAGTCTACGCCCCATGCCAGCACCCCGATTCTTACCCAAGCTCCTTTAGTCTTGATCGCAGAAGATAACCTCGCTAATATTGCCACCATTTCCAGCTATTTTGAAACAAAAAACTATCGTCTTTTAATCGCTCATGATGGTCAGGAAGCCATTGATATGGCGATCGCCCACTATCCCGATGTGATTTTAATGGATGTGCAAATGCCAGGTATGGATGGATTAGAGGCCATGCGGCAGATTCGTCAGCACGAACGCTTACGGCAGATTCCCATCATTGCCTTAACGGCGTTAGCCATGAAAGGCGATCAGGAACGCTGCTTAGCGGCTGGAGCTGATTATTATCTCAGTAAGCCCGTTAAGCTCAAACAGTTACATCACTTGATACAAGAAATACTTTCCGATGGCAGCTTTGAGTGATGGCAGCTTTGAGTGATGGGCGATCGCCCAGCTTACACACCGCTATCAATTGGGCGATCGCCCAGTACCCTGACCTCCTGCTCAATGGTTAACCCATGAAGCCACTGTCGATCTTCGCTGACATGGGGAAATTTGAGCTGCGCCTCAGCCACGCCATGACGAATCATCCGTCGCCGCAGCGTTTCAAAACTACCAGGCGTTAAAATTCGCAACCGGGGTGGGGGAATTTGATCGCGCCGCTTAATCTCATAAAACTTCTGAACCTCTTTCATCGTGTCGTCAAACGCTTGCAAGAAGTGTTCTGGTTGGGATAAACGGGTTCCCGATGCTAATTCAATATTGACCAGGTAAGGAGCGGGGATGCAGTCCTCGGAAAGAGTAATGCAGAAATTTTCTAGCACAACATCAAAGGTCTGCTGAAGTCGTCTCATGACCTCAATCACATGGGCTTCAGACGTTTTCTCTGTAGAGGATGAAATAATTCCCCCCCGCCGATGGAGGAAGACCATCAAGGGGGCTTGACCGATAAATCCCTCAATTTTCACGATGTCCCCCAAGTCATAGCGGTAAAATCCACTGTAGTTTGTGAATACAATGCGGTAGTGCTGATTGACTTTAACCTCCTGGGGGAGAAGGGTTTTGGGATTGTCTTGATGCCACTGATCTTCAGGAATAAATTCGATAAACGCACTGTCGAGCGCAGGTAAGACGCTGTCTGTATTGAAGTCGCGGTGAACGCCCAAAACCCCTTCAGCACAGGAATAGGTTCCCCCGAAGATGGGCACATTCCCAAAATACTCAGGAAAACGTTCAAAGTAAAAATTTGAGGTGCCGCCTCGCGCAGTCACCATGAATGACAATCGGGGCCATGCCATGTTTGGGGTCAGTCGTCCATGATGCTCAAGAAGATGCTGGAGTGACTGAGCCCGTCTAGGATTTGCCGAACATTGGCGCTTGATTTTAGCGTGCAGGTCGGAGGGGAGTTTTAGCCAGGACGCAAGTTCGCCTGTCTTTATATCGTGGATGAGCGATTCACCGTAGTTTTCCAGGAAGAAACACAGCTGTAGAGCTAGCACGGGAAAGGTGGCTGCAATGACCCGCAGGTTTTCATTTCGCAGTGCAAACAACAGACAAATGTAGTATCGGGTGTCGGTGTCCGCGATTTTGAAGACGTCAAACGGGCAAGAAAGGACTTGCCGCGATAGCACATCCATCAACCGCAGGTCACTTGTACTCACAGGGGCATAGGCAATGCCCGAAGGAGTTTGCCCGTAAGCATTGACGGAGAGCGTCAGCAGCATTTTTCCTGGGGGACGGTGGTCTCGCATGCCCGCCCCGATGACAAAACCCATTGCGGCACGGCTTGCCCGCGAAAGCACTTGGCGCGATCGCTTCGTGACAGGAATAAGCTTTTTCTGCCCTGTCGAACCGCTACTGATATTGAAATAGATGAGCGGATCAGAGACCAACACATTGGGTTCGCCATTCGCCATTCGTTCCGTATAGGGAGCAAAGGCGCTGTAGGGACGAACGGGAATACGGGCACGAAATTGGTCAATGGTGCGAATATCAGCAAGTCCATAGTCCTTGCCAAAGGCCGTGTTTTGGTGGGTTGTAAGAAGCGATCGCAGAAACGCATCCTGGACAGCATCCATCTGCTGTGTTTTGCGAAGGAAATTTGTCTTGGCGCGACGGGCGATCGCCGCCAGAATAGGCAACACAAAGTCAGTCATAGTCTTGAGATCAGGCAGTGAGATGCGAATTTAGTTGAGAACAGCACGGGTGGGCGCTACGGATTCAAGCAGTTCTTGGATGATGGCAGTAGAGAGCGGTTGATTGGGCGGAATCATCCATTGAGGGTGCAGCAGGTAGACAGGATGGTCGTTCTGCATTCGTCGAGTCCCCCCACTGGTGATGTTGAGTAGAACAGAGTCCTGTCGCTGCACCGTGCCCGCCTCAACCGCTTGAATCAGAGCCGCAGTTGCTACCCCCGACGCCGGACAGATATCAATGCCCTCCAAGGTTTCAAACAGGTGTTGAGCAACGGCTGATTCTTTGTTGGTCACGGCATACATCTCACCATTGGTGCGTGTTAGGGCATCATAAAGCCCCCCGGCTAAAGAATAAGCTGGGGTGCGGTTCGTTAATACACTAGCCGCAACCTGATGAATCTGAACTTTTGCCAGAGATTCCTTCAGTGGAGAGATAACACGCGAACGAGCTTTCCATGCGTCTACAACGGGCACAAATGGACGATTTTGGGCGAGATGTAATTTCATTGAATGAGAGCCAAATCGTCCGTCTTCTAACAGCCGCAGACTTGCCTCCCAGGCAGCAATGCCCCCACTGCCAGACCCAATGGCCTGAAAGTAATGCTGGGGGAGGCGACCAAGGGTGACAGCGGCATCAATCACCGTCA
>JAYKJC010000491.1:0-23680 GCA_035285885.1 Leptolyngbyaceae cyanobacterium
ACAAATCCTCCAATCATTAATAGCGGGAAGGAGACGCGCAACCAGCTTCGTAACTCATAGGTTGCCTTGATTGAGGATGTACCGATAGGCAAGTGTTTGTGAATTTGCCACCCAGCGAATAACTCGACAACCACTAAAGCTACGATTGTCATGGCAAGCACAAAAGCGCTATCGAGTGATTGATTTTGCTGGTTTGAAAAAACTACAAATGCTCCCAGTAGGATGATTGCTGGACGTAAAACTTGAGAAGGAATATACGCAGCCGTCATTTTACGAATACCTCTAAGCATACTCATACTTAGAGTATTTATTGTCAAAAAAGGAATAACCCAGATTCCGAGAATGATTGCAGGTAAATTTTCAATCGGATTTTGAGTTGAATGCCATAAAACTACGCCAGTTGCAATGAGGGCGATCGCAACACTGGCTAAGATTGATATCCCTAAGCTTCCTTGTAAAACCCCTTTGAGCCGCGACTCATCTTGGATTGTTTTGTATTCAGGCACAAATCGCAGTAATCCTGACCCAAACCCCAGTCCTGCTATCATTGCACCCAAGGTGGCCCAACTTAAGATGTAGACGTAGAAACCATACTGGGAGGCTCCCATCCATCTGGCGAGAAGCAGCTGGAGGAAAAATCCGAATCCAACTCCCAACCCCTTACTGATAAATACAACCCCAGATCCTCGTACAAGCGTGGAAACCATGCCGGGTTTCCGTAGCTTGCCGATAATAGACTTAATGGACCATTGTTTTTTATCAGTCATCATAGTGAGTGCATTATCGTTGAATTTATCCCAACCAATAAGAGTTGCTTTTTTCTTCCATGCGTAATTCCTTGTAGCGTCTTCTGACTAAATATAGAGCATGAAGCAGGCGTTCGATATCTTGACCTTTTTGCATCAGGGTGGTGATGGCTTTCCATTTCCAATCCAATAGAGTGTTTAAAGCTGTATTGAAGAAAGATCCTTTGTATAAATCCGAAATTTCATAGCCAAGGGACTCCATATCGCTTGAAGCAATCCATTGGAAGCGTCGATTTAGCATGGGGGACCAGTGTTTCCAGCGAGACGTTGGATCAAATTTTTTCTTCCGTCTCTCGATGATTTTCCATCCTACTTCGCCCGGATCATCGACATTTGCTGCGCGCGCCTTTGCAAATTCTTCTGATGAACCAAAAACGGGCAAGTTGAGCGCAGTTTCAAAGTCATAAGCTTTTGGATCAAGCTCTAAAAACGCTAGTATACGTTTCATTTGTGTTTCTAAATCACGCACAATATCCTCATACTTTACGATGAGATACTGATAGTCGGAATGTCGATACTGTTTGTCAAACTCGATGATTTCTTGCGCTGCCGCTGTCCAACGATGAATGCCAACTTCGTAGCTCATTCCAAAAGAAATATAATTTGATTCGGCCACAGCACGACCATCCCGAACGAGAATAATGAGACGGGCGTTGGGAAATAACTGATAAAAATACCTTAAGTTTCGAACGAAGGGTGTTTTTGTGACTAAAGGCTTCTTCCCTGAGTTTTGATTTAAGTGGTCGAGGTAGGAGAGCAAGCCTTTTCCTAAGCTCTTGAACAGAGTCTCTCCCAACTCAAGATTGTATTGCTGTCTTTCTGGATCATCTTTTCCTCTGAGACCGTGTCGATTCCAAAAACTCGACACATTACTAACATACCGAGCTAGCAAGTCGGCATTGTAGAGGAGTGAATCTTCAGGCATATCTCTAATGCCGACGCCTTCACAGTGAGTGTGCAGGCACAACAAGTTATAGAGAAAATTTGTTCCACTGCGTGGCATCACACCCAAGATAAAGATGGGGTTGCAATTGATTGGTTCTTGCTCACACATAGGGATATCGTTTTCCGTAAGCACATTCATAAATATTTCCTCAAATGAATGAAGCGCACCAATCATGCTGTGAGCATCTATTATGGTCTAATAAATTTGTTGCCCATAAACCTAATTTGCGTTCTTCTGTAAACATTAATCTTTCCTCAAAATCCTTTGCTGTTTTACCCTGATTTCTATTACTTAAGTTAGGTTTTAACTGTTTATTGGGAGTTTGCTAGATAGATAGAACCGTTGTGAGGCACTACTAGTGAGGTACTAAAAGTGAAGCACTACTAGTAAGACACTAACTACGATCCTACATTTGGATGGGGGAGAACAGTTTGAGATGTGGGGGATAATCGGCTTGTGACGAGCCGCGGAATTTGTGTTAGAAATCGGATAAAGAAGTACGGATTTTGGAACATCGCGCTTATGGCTTGACGTATGGACCCGTTTTTGAGGGGCTCTGCTACTCGATAGTATGCCCTGAGGCGTCTGCAAAAACCCAACTTATAGTTCAACGCTTTTACTAATGAAGGATTTGACCTTACAACTTCTCGCTCTAGAAAAAGTTGGATTCCCCAACAGGTTTGTTCTAGACGGGATAGCTGGCTCTTCAGAACTAAAGAGTCAGGCCGCACACGATAACGGTAAAAATAGTAAGGTTTGGGATAAAGGACAAACTTTGCACCACAGGCCAGGGCGTATAGGTAGATAAAAAAGTCTTGCCCCAGGCGAATTTGGTCTTCGTATCGAATGTTGAACTTGTTTAAGAAATCTCGCTTCATTAGCACTTTTGAGAAACCCAGGTGTAACCCCCGCTTGGCCGGTATGTCTGTTCGAACATAGTCTGATGGATCGATCACGATTGGTTCATTAATCTCTTCCCCACTCCGTTGAATATGGGTGATCCATGGCGTTGCGTTTGGCCCCTCGGTGTAGAACAAATCATCAGCGACCATGTCGGCCTCGTATTCTGCTGCAACTTTGAGGAGTGTTTCTAGTCGATCCGGTGCGTACCAGTCATCTGAATCCAAAACTGCGACCCATACTCCCTGTGCTTTGTCGATGGCATGATTGCGAGCGACAGCAGCTCCTCCATTTTCCGACAACCGAATCACTTTAACTCTCGGATCACCTATGGTTTCAGCGACACGGGCTGTGTTGTCGGTAGAGGCATCGTCTACTACAATGACCTCAACATCTTGTATCGTCTGCTTCAGCACTGATCTAATGGCCTCAGCAATGTAGTTTTCCGTGTTGTATGCAGGGATAATAACTGTGACAAGTGGCACTTTCGTAGATTTAGAGCCCTGAGATAGTTCGACCATAGTTATCTGTCCGTTCCTGAAGGTATTGAATCTGACTTACTCAAAACTCTAAGGTTTGATCGAGTTTGAGCGTAAGGTGGGCGCTGCTTATCTGATGGCCCTAGAGTTTGAGCAAGTCTTAATGCGGTTAATGGGTGACAGTCCCTCGCTAACAGAGAAGCAAGAAGTTACGCTTCGACCATTGACTTTGCATTTGCAATATAGGTTAAGACATGGCCGTCAAAATGCTCAGGAACTGGAACTCCCATTAAGCTTAGAATGGTTGGCCCGATGTCAATCCCTTGGGAGGTGGGTATTGTAGAGCCTGGGGTGATTCCGGGACCATTTACAATCAAGAACCCATTGCCTCGGTGTCCTCCGGGACGCGGATAAGGAATGGGGCCAACGCGACCCAGCGTTGGGCTATCGACAACGTCTGTTGGATAGTTCTTTTTCCAAATCACCACTAAATCTGGACCTGGTAATTTGTCTCTGTCCTGATCTTCAGTGGGGTACTGACGGGTGCGCACAACGCGCTCTACGATAGTTTCTCCTGTACGTCCATCCGTGAGTTGATAGAGCATTTTGGTGAGGTCATCGCAGAGTGCATCATACTCCTCTGGTAACACCGTTCCATCTCGTTCACGCCCTTTCAAGTTAATACGGATGTGTCCGTCCACAAAGGCAGGGAGCGCAAAGGCTCGCATTTCAGGCCAACGACGACAATACCACATGGCTGGCATCCATCCTGGATTCACGCCTTCACTTTCAAGTTTCCACGGGGAACTGATGCCGTTGAGCTCTGGTTCCAAAAGTTGTCTGGGTGTCCACTTTCGGATGAACCGTCGAATGGGGTTTGGATCATGCTGAAGGCTCCAAATCTCACCTTGCCACGAGTTACGAATCGGGTGGGTGATGACGGGGCCAGGTTTGGTGCCAATTTTCCCTGGGGCGATCGCCACCTGTCCAGGAAAGTTGTATCGATACAAAAGCTCAGGCAACGCTACCATGCTCAGGAGGTCTGTGACATTATTGCCCATCCCGTGGATAGAGAAGCAAAAGATGTAAGCATCATCTGGAGCCTTCGCCAAAATTTCTCCGATTCCCTTGTCAACTTCCTCATAAATGTCAAGGGTTGGATTAAAGTCTGGCGCGACCTGATGCTTGTATGCCTTGTAAATCGGATGATCGGGCAAGCTAACGTGAAGTAAATCATGTCCGCCGCTGTGAATTTCAGGGAAAGCCATCAGAAACAAGCCCCAATCCTCTTCCTGGAGCATGTCACAGCAAATTTGAATCCGTGTGTGAACGCTTTTCTTCAGCGCATTGTATAGCCACTGAGCGTACTTTGGATTTCCCCAGAACCCATGATCATTGTCTAAAACTTCATTTTCGCCATACTGCTGGATAAGCTCGGGCAAGGCTTGGGGCGGTAACGATGCACTGGGAGTAAAGGGGTAATGCCCACCCCATCCCAGAATCTGCTTTCCATTAACCCGGTCAGATAACCCTGTCGCAGGCAAATCAAACGCGGCAACCCGACACTCGTCGCCCACGTAAGCGTAAAACGGAGGATATTCTGAGAAATCACACCCGACTTCTTCTTCGTCACGGCTAATGCTGTAGTCATGGGGATAGAATTTTGATGTGTCCCAGAAGCCAGTTTTTTCAGGAAAACAACCGGACCATGCCATTGACCACAGGCGTTCTGTTGAGCAGGTAGCGGTGGGGCCTTCAGCTTGGTTAACTGTATTTCTAATCGCTCCGTAAGCCCCTTGGTTGATGAGTTTCTTGAGGTTGGGGAGGTGACCGTCTGCCATCCATTGCTCGACGAGTACTTGATCTCCGGAGTCGAGTCCAATTGCGATTACAGGGTTTTTCATATCAAACTCTCTTTGATTAGGACAATAACTTGATTAGGACAATCACCTAGCGTCAGTTCTCAAGCTATCAGAACCATTCAGAACTAGGTAGACACGCACGGCACTTTCATCTAAGCCTAATACCCATACTGACCATTCATTATGACAGTATTGTTTCGGAGGACTGTGATGTTTGGAACAAGCATTCGATGCCTCTGGTTGAAATTTTGTTGAAGTTGACCTTCATTTCTGGCGTAATAAATTTGCATGTATTAACAAAGGACGATCGGTGAAAAAAGAGTGAATGCGAAGAGATGGTGTGAGAGTGTCGTATCCCTGTATTACTTAGGTTACTTGTACTGCTTGGTTTACTTGAGGCTCACACTAAATTTTGTTGAACGTTCGATCGTAGACTTTTAATCTGCTCGATGAACTACACTCCAAGTTGCGATCGCTTTCTAGCCTGTGTTTGATGAACTGTAGAGTCGTTTAGCTCTAGTAGAAACACCAGGGTTGCGGCCAATAGTGCCCCAATCAACACACCTGCCAGTATGAATGTGAGCGTATTGGTCTGGGCTCGATTGGGAACAAGAGCGGGTTCAATAAGCTGGACGTTTTCAGCGGACTGATTTTCAGCGAGCTTCAACTCCTGCAGTCTTTGAAGGAGGGTTTGATAGTTTAGGCGGGCAACCTCTAACCTACGCCTCAATTCTGATTCTTGTTGTTCTAGGCGAGGCAGCGCATTGCTGCGAGACTGGTAGGAACCGCGTGACGTATTCAGTGCCTCTAATCGACTGGCGAGACTCAACCGCTCGACTTCTGCTTCTAAAAATTGCGCGGTCAAGTCTTGTCGAGTTGCGCCTGCTTGCAAGATCCGATCAGGAACGTCTGCGCGTCCGGCCAAGGCTGACAACTCATTCGATAGGAGGGCAGCCAACTGTTCCACTTCAGCCTGAGCTGTTCGCACGACGGGACTTTCGTCTGTGTAGAATCCTCTCTGGGTGGCCAGGGTGCGTTCTGCTTCTTGGAGGTCTTGGAGAACACCCTGGATAGCGGGGGATTGGCTCAGATCGTTCATTAACAGGGCTTCGTCTAGGCTAAGCCCCAAGTTTTCGCCAAGCTGATTTGAACGTGTGGTGGCTTCGACTAAAGCAGCCTGAGTGGCCAGAATTTGTGTATCAAGCTCTTGCAAATTGGCGACCACGGCGTCAGAGTCACTATCGATGGCAACAACTCCATTGTTCTCCTTGAAGATTCGGAGAGCCTCTTCAGATTCTTGGACGAAAGTTTCTGCTTCGGGAAGCTGACTTTCGACGAGTTCGCGAGCCTGAGATGCTTTGGCACGACTTGAGGAAGCCGTTCTCTCAATGTAGACCTCTGCGACCTTATTGGCGATCGCCGCGACTTGTTCAGGATCTTCGCCTTGGTAGGACACTTGTACAACATCTGCACCGCCCACGATATCGACCGACAGATTTTGCCGGATGGCGCTCGGCGACAGTGGCTGTCCGCTGTTATTCTCTAAGGAGAGTTCGCTGATCACTTGCTCAGCGATGGGACGGGATGAAATCACCTCGACTTCTGTCACGAGTGGATTCTCTGCTCGGACAAGCGGATCTAACTCATTCAGCCCTTCCCCCACACCTGTGAGTGAGGCGGTGCGATCGAGGCGAAACAACATTTTCGCAGTGGCCTCGTAGGTTTCTTTCTGGAGTGATGCAACGAGGGCAGATGCTGCAACCGTTAGCAGAAATACACCAAGGGCGGGCAACCAGCGACGTTGGATGAGTCGTGTGACTTGACCCGCATTGATATCTAGCTCTTCTCTCGTCCCAATAGATTCTGTGCTCATGTGTCTTAATTGCTCAATTTCCAGGAAAAATGTGCGCCTACTGTGCACAAAACTGTGCGTATTGAAGGTCTCGTTTCAGAGGGGTCATAGCTCATCGTCATCCAGGTCACGCAATTCTTCAAGCTGGGCTTCTTGAAGATCATTGAGGTCGTTTCCAGTAGTTACCTCGTCAACGATATCCACGATTCTAAGGATATCGAGGAAACCATTGAATGGAGAAAGAGCGGTGTTCAACGTATCTGTGACACGGGCCAGGGTTGAGCGCCCAACCAGAATGGCGTCATTGTGCCTCAAGATAGGGTTGTCTTCATCGTTGACATCAGCGTCAAGATCGATGCGAATGCGCTCTTTAGTGACGGTTCCGTTGGGGTTGACCCGAACCAGGGTGACGCGCCTTGAAGCGGATGAGATGCGTCCTCCAGCGGCCAGGATGGCCTGGTTGAGGGGGGTGTTGGGAGGAAGCTGGACGAGTCCAGGCGCATCAACTTGACCTGCAATGTAAACGTCAATGATGTCTGGGGAAAAGTTGGCAGCGGCGATCGCCAATGATTCTTCAGTCAGCGGCTCAGTAGCTTCAGGAACGACAATCGAATCCCCATCGCGAAGCACCAAGTCCTGGCTTAAGTCCCCTTCTTGGATGAGAGCCCATAGATTGATGTCAATCCATTGACCTTCACCGGGGATCTGGGGATCGGGTCGATAGACCCGAATGTTCCGAATATCCGCAGACTCGGTGATGCCTCCAGCGGTTTGTATGGCTAAGGTCACTGTAGGAATGGTGGATGTTGTGGCGTTGTCATCGTTTTGCGGCCCAGGCTCAATCGCTAGAGGGTACGAACCTGGCCTTCTCACTTCTCCTGCGACCGCAATTTGAAACGACCGCGCTTGCTGTAAGTCAAAGGTTACGGCTGGCACTCGAACGAACTGAGCATAGCGGGCTTCCACTTCTGTCGCGAGTTGGCTGATGGTTTTCCCCTGGGCGTACACAGTTCCGATGAGCGGCAGGTTGATTGTTCCATCGGCCAGAATGTCGTACTCGCGACTGAAGTCTGGCAAGTTGAAGATATCCATGAAGAGGCGATCGCCCGCACCTAATGTGTAGAAGCCAGCAGGAGGTGAAGCAACCTCATTGCGAACAGTTGGAGCTTGTATGAATTGACTGACACTGTCTGGCTGATTACTGCCTGACCGATTACTGTCTGGCCGAGCTTGTGCCCAGACTGAACTGGGTAAACTGACAGCGAATAGACCTGCTACGGTTACAACAAAAAATTGCTTCATTTCGACTATGCCTTCAAAGAATTAAAACTAAGTAGTGACCACGCTGTTGTTTATAGGCCGAACAAATACTTCCATCAAATATTTTGCGAGACCTAATTTATTTTGGGAGACTTAATATTTGGATATTCACCCATAGATAGAATTGACGCATAACATTAATTTCTAGGAAAAAATTAAGAGCTAATACTGATATCTAATGACGCTTCACGCAATCAGCGTTAAGCATGGTAGACAGAACCGTAACTGAACGGATGCCCATCATCGGTCGACGCAACTAACCGATGGAGTGATTTAAGCAACATCATAAAATACACGGGTATAAATATATGTAAGCATAGCCGCAGAAGCATCATTTCTATGCACGGGGTTGATTCGGATCGACTCCAAAGGATCATATCGGCCAGATTTGTAGAAGAACACATAGGTTACATAGAGCAATCAAGTGTAGGAATTGTTCCATATGAAAAAGAGTTCTTGCTAGGTCATGCCATTGAATAAGAGGAACCTATCATCTGCAAGACCGATCCTATGACCAAGCCCATTGATAGCAGCAATGACTCACAGGGCCGTTAAACTGCATTTACGGTTTCTTCTTACGGTGTCCTGATGATTCACCCCTGACTCATTTGAGTATTACTGACCCTGGTTTTCACCGACTCATGCTGCTTTTCAATCAAGCTAAGCATTACAGAATGCTGTCCTTCCTCCTTTTTCTGTTCAGGATTTGTCGATGCACCTTTACACAAAATGAATACTAGCTATTAATATATCGGGTTCGTGTTGAATTCACCTAATGGCTAACTGTGTTTCTGTTTTCTTAGAGGACTGCATTCTTTTGTACGGGGACTCTCGATATCTCAGTGGTTATACTGTCGAAATGCCGACTTTGACGTCAATCATGAAGTTGCATTTTGCAGCTTCTACTCATTTATCCATAACCAGCGAATGATGAAAAATTTACTGAAGTTTCAAAAATATCGGAACTTTTTGTGGTCAACTTCATTCTTCTTACACAGATAGGGGATAACCATCTCCTTTACTCAACAAAAGAGAGTGATGCAAGTTTTCTCGAAAGCCTTGCATTGAGATGCTATGACTCCAAAAGCATCTTACAAGACACTGCCCAATCAATAGGTCGTATGGCGATTATGTGGTGCAGTGATCTAGATGAGAGGCAGACACAGGAATGTGCCGATCAGGAACGTGCATACCATTCATCTGGAGCCAACTCTATGGAGTGGTTCGATGATCCAGGCTTTATCTACCGCAACATTTTTGTATTGACCCGGCATCGTTCCTGTGCGTCGCTTCCATCATTAGGTCAGCTATTGAGTTAGGTCTACTGTTTGGCCTGAAGCATTGCAATAAGTCGTGATTTGGGAAAGAACGACGATTGACGACGGGAGAACGGATGGGCTTATGCTACTTCTGAATCATATTTAGGTTTGCTACCGTGTTGAGCACAAAACGCATCGGTGGGGCGTACCCCACCCTATGTGCGTGTACTTAGCCAAGGCGCAGTGTACGATGATTCGAAATTGGTGATTGAAGAGTGGCTTCGGTGCTATCACCACTATTGCATGCCCTGAAATCCGTAAATTTAATGAAAAGTCTGTGGTGTGATCGCTAACGTCTCACCCTTGTCAATCTGCCTTTCGTAGGATTTATTCTTTTCTCAGACATTGATTTAGACCTTGTATAATTCCCTGGCTGGAAAATAATTCACCTCTTGGTTGAGTCATTTCTACGCTAATCCTTGAGAGGCTAAGTAACTATGTCAATTTTGGCTACTACTACAGAGGCTTCATTGCCCCTGAGTACTATTTCTCATGCAGTGAATTTAGATTCGCTGTCGGCGGCTGGAGATGCAAATACTCTGGTTTCGCAACATAATTCACAACAGATGCTTCCAAGTTTTGGAGATATCGATCTTGATGCTCAGCCAAGTGGTGAAGCTCTGCAATTATTGGATACAGATGCCTTTGCTTTAGTTCAGTATCGTGATCCGATTCATTACATGGGGGCGAACCCAGGAGCGCTAGAGGGGGAGGCTTATCCAAGCTTTGGTGAGACGACCCATGTGGCAGAGTTCGTTGAACAGATTCTGAACGAGGATGCCTTACACAATTCATCCATTGAACCGTTTCAGGTTTTTGCTGTAGATAATGTTGTGGCACTCATGACTGATCCCTCAAAATCAGTTGTTGCTCCTCCATCAGCCCAGCTCAATCAGGAGTATAGTCATATTCGCGTAGAAGCAGAAACCTTCGATCTCTCCGGATATCGCATTGAGTCAACCAATGCCGCCTCCGGAGGAAAGGTGCTCAGTTTTGTGGGCGATCGCCATGGCGAAAAGGGGAGCGCTTCATTTCAATTCGATGGAGCAGATGGAGCCTATGAGGTTGTAGTTGGCTATTTCGATGAGCAAGACGGCAAAGCTAAATTAGAACTGTCCCACAATAATCAACAGCTCGATCGCTGGACCCTCGACCAAGAGTTAGGTGGCATCGCTGCTGAAAGTCAAAATGCTGTCCGTCGCACAGTGTCCTCCAACATACAACTTAAAAGCGGCGATACATTTCAACTCAATGGGTTTGAAAAAGGTTCAGAGCACGCCCGTGTAGACTATGTGGAATTTATCCCCGTCGATGATGGGCAAATGGCCGAGTCTGAAAAGGTTCAGGCGTTAGATGCATCTCAATCGACCCCAGATAAGGTGTTAATTTCTAACGCGAGTGCGACTCCAACAGAAACAGAGGCAGAGGCAGAGGCGTTAGGCTCTCCGATCCGCGTAGAAGCCGAGACTCTCAGTCGTTCTGGGTATCGCATCGAGTCGAAAGATGCGGCGTCTGGAGGAGAACTTCTCAGCTTTGTCGGAAAGGGTAAGAACGAACGGGGGAGCGCTTCCTTCCAATTCGATGGAGCCGACGGAGCTTACGATGTGGTTGTTCGCTATTTCGATGAGACTGACGGACAGGCTAAACTAGAGCTTTCTCATAACAATCAGAAGCTCGATCGATGGACGCTCGACCAGGACTTGGGGGCGACTTCTGCGGAAAGCCAAAATGCAGTTCGTCGTACAGTGACCTCTAATTTACAAATTGAAAAGGGCGATACGTTTCAAATCAAAGGATTTGAGAAAGGTGAAGAGCATGCCCGAGTAGACTACATTGAGTTCATTCCACGTGGGGGCAACTCTCAAGGGGCGAATGACCCAGGAGTCGGTGGCTCAGGGGTGAGTGACCCAGGAACAACCGGATCAACTGATTCAGGTACACCTGACTCAGGATCCATGGGACAAAAAGAGACGCCTGATGTGCCTCAAATGGATCAGGGTAAGAAAGAACAACCGAATAAGAAGTCGAAGGATCCGGTGAAGTCGAAGGATCCGGTGAAGTCCAATGACCCGGTACAGGGTTCCTCAAATCTGACTCGGCAGCGGATCGAAGCTGAGGACATGGCTCGTGATACGTATCGCCTGGAGGGAAATAAGTATGCGTCGGGAGGTACGTTGCTAGGGCTTCGAGGTCAAACACAGACAGAAAAGGGAACTGCAACCTTCAAGTTTGACGGCTTGAGTGGCCAATATGACGTTGTTCTCGGGTACGTGGATGAAGATGATGGTCGGGCAAGCTTGAAAGTCACTCACGAACAGCAAACGCTTGACCAGTGGGTTCTAGATAAGAAGCTGGCATCCACTCCTGTAGGTAAGAACAATCTTGTGCAACGTACGGTCGCCAAGAATCTAGACATTGAGTCAGGGGACAGTTTCCAAATTCACGGGTATGAGCAAAACGAAGAATACGCCAGAATTGACTATATTGAGCTAATTCCTTCGGAAGGGGGGCAAGATGGAGACTCAGATAGTGCTGAGACTCCTGTGACTGAGCAGAAGAAAGCCGATAAAAAACCTGTTTCTGATGGAACCTCAAAGCCGAAAAAGCCTCAGGAGGTAGAACCTGACGAGACCGATTCTCCCGAAGGCCCTGCTGTTCCCGAACCTAACAAGGGCGAGTCTCCTAAGAATGCCAGGTTGTTTCTTGATGATGACTTCAATAATGGCGTCTCAAAAGATTGGGGACGAGAAGATTCTCCTAAAAAACCTCACTCACTCAACATCGTGAATGATCCAGTGGGAGGGGGTGATAAAGTTGCCCGATTTGAGACGCGAAGGACAGATCCTTTCGCTTCTGGCAACTACCGTTCAGAACTTTCTGGGCCTAAAACTCCAGTCGGAACCGAGCGCTGGTACGGATTCAGTACATTGCTGCCATCAGACTGGCAGATAGATACCACCAGCGAGATTATCTCTCAGTGGCATGGAGCTCCTGATAAATCTAAAGGAGAAACATGGGAAGGAAAGGGAGGGCCGCCTCTCGGAATCTATGTCAGTGGCAATGAGATGTACATCAAAGCGAACTGGAATACGGGGTCAGGTAAGAAGTCTGAGATTCTATGGACAGGAGATTATGAGAAGGGCGATTGGATGGATTGGGTTGTTCAAGCGAAGTGGTCTAATTCATCGGATGGCTTCGTGAGAATCTGGAAAGATGACAAGTTAATTGTTGAACACAAAGGCCCCAATACCCACCATGACCAGAGTGGGGGCATCTACTTCAAAACAGGAGTGTATAAGTATAGCTGGAAGAGTAGTCCTCAGAAGTCTAAGACGAGTTCACGAGTAATGTACGTTGATGATGTCAAGATTGGAGATGAGAAGTCGAATTATGCCACTGTCTCTCCATAGGAAGGGTCTTGAATGGGAGGGACTCCGTAATCTTGTTCCTTCTTGACTCACGTATTGGAGTAGGCTAATGACAGCGCTATGCGCGCTGGTTGAGTAGAGTTGTGTGGGACGCACTGAGCCCCACACAACTGTTTCCAGAGAGAGGCGGGCACAACCCGCCTCTCTCTGGGTTTTGAAGTATGATACTTTTCCCAAGTCTCTTAAGTCGGTTATCTTTGCGGCGTGCAACGGCCTTGTCTGTCATAGGAGAATTGATCTAATGAGACTGGGCTGCTTTGGTTGTCGGTGATGCCAAAGGTTTCCACCTCGAGCCTGTCTGCTCCTTGAAACCGGAGTTGGGTGAACACATGCATTGTATTGTCTCGAACAGCGACCCAGGGAGAGGGTGGGTTGCGAAAAATAGAGAACGCGTTGCTTTTATTGCTCTTTTTTCCTCCGGGGCTTGATTTTACCCATGTGATGCCGTCATTGACGGCGTCGTAGCAGGACAGCGATTGTGAGGTGGGTCGATTGTTCCGAGGGACATCGACAAGGGGATAGGTGCGCTCGTACGCTTGGTCGTGGGCAGAGAGTACGACTTCGATGCCAAAGCGCTCGAAGAGAGGTCCGAGTTGGGCTCTTAGGGCTAAGTTTGAGGGGTGACTTTCGCCTTCTGCAAATGGGGAGACGTGCATGTAAGGAATAATCCACTGCTGACCTGAAGATTGAGCCGTTTCAATGTCTTGCTCTAACCAGTCGATCACTTCAGGATTGAGGCCCTGCTCTTCGTAGATGGCAAAAATAGAGATAAAGTGAATCGAGCCGATGTCGAATGAATAGTTTCGTCGGTTCTCAAAGCCTTCGGGTGTGGCGAATCGTTCGAGCCAGAGGCCGTAATTTTCTTTTAGCAGAGTTTCGTGATTTCCATAGGTCGGCATGATGGGGGTCACTGCTGTAATTGGCATCATTTGATTGAACCATGCGTCAATGCTGCGAGGAAGAGTCTCATATCGATCATCGGTGTTGTAGTATGCGTAGTCTCCTCCGGCTAAGATGAGAGATGGGTTCAGGGCGGCGATCGCCTCCACGACAGCTTTTGTCCCGGTATCGAGACCATCTTTCCGTCCAATCAAGCCTGTATCGGCAACAAAGACAACATCAAATTGTTCAACCTCGGTTGGAGCGGTCTGAAACTGAAAGATGTCGCTCCAATTGTTGCCGTAGTAGTCTGCCTTGATGCGATACTCATAGGCTGAATCGGGAGAAAGATGGTGCAAAGTGACGGTATGAATCAGTCCCTCAGGGTGGGTTAACGTGGGCATGCCGACTTCCATCAGCCACTCCTCTTCACCTACGGGTCTGTATTGGATAAGGGATGGCGTGTCTTGTCGATAGGTATGCCACATGGCGGTCATGGTGGTGGTTGGATCGCCTACCCATGACAAGTGAATCTGGTCGGGCGGTCGGCCCGCATGGGATTGAAAGGCCCGATAAGCAAATTGGCCTCCTTTGGGAATCAGCAAGGCAACTATTAGTATTCCAATCACAAATGCAATGAGGCTGGTTCTTCCTATCTTTAACCTGGGAGCCACCGCTCGACGTATAAATTGCTTAACCATATTTCCGCTACCTAAAACCCAGAAAATTTGGCCTTCTCATATGGAGTTGAATAGACGGCTCTATTCACCTTCACCACTGCCTTCTATATTACGAGTGATTTTTATTCTGCGATGCAGATTTAGCGATCGCCCTGACTCGATGTCCACCCCACCTGTGCCTCCACAGATTCCGACTTGATCCGACTGACAATCCGACTTGCGTGCGGTTACGTTGGAAGCAAATGTTTTTTTGGACAAGGAGAATTATATGGTGAAAAGGCGATCGCACACGATACAGATGCGCCGTGGAGGGTTGAAGCAATGAGGAATCCTCCTTTACTGTCGTCGTTATGGAATGACGTTGGGGTGGAGTCTGCTGGTGGGCTACCCCAGTCTTCTCATCGATTCATGAGCGTGAACTGGCTCCTGGGGGGCGCGATCCTCATCGTCTGGTTCGTTCTGAGCCTGCCTGAACTGATGGGCTTTGTCCATCTGATTCACTCCCTTTCTTTCTTTAATATTGCTATTTTGGCTGGGGCGATCGCCGTTTTGGTGATTCAAAGTCTCCATTATCGAAAGGAGTGGGAAATATCGATTGAACCGAGGGTTCATCGATTCCCGTTGATGGTGATGGTGGGGGCGGCGATCGCCTGTGTCCTATCCCGATGGTGTCTGGATCTGGAACAGCTCTCCATTATCTGGTTTGTGATTGGCAGCTATGGTGCGGTTGGACTGTTCTGTCACCCCCGAGTGTGGCAGCGGGGGCTTCCGTTTATGGGGGCGTTCACGATGCTGACTCTGCTCCTGGCGCTGGAGTTCACTGATTTGGGCCATCTCGCGCGAACATCCGTTGCTGAACTTGTTGAGCAGTTGCTCAAGCCCTTTGGCGTCACGGCCATCACCTCTGAGGATATTCTGGTGCTGAGTACGGGAGTTGCCTTTGTGGATATTCCCTGTAGCGGGTTTAAGAATATTGAAATTGGTAGCCTGTTCTTTATCGCCGCGTCGTTGCTCGAACGGAAACAGATGGGGCTGAAGTGGCTGCTCCTTGGGGTGTTGAACGGGGGACTCTTGATTTTATCGAATGTGGGTCGAATTCTGGCGATCGTGGTGGTGACCTTTGTGTTTCAACAGCCCACGCTGGCTGAAATTCTCCATGTGCCGCTTGGACTATTGGGGTTCGTTACCGTGTGTTTGGTCACGCTCCAGTTGCTGCGGTGGGTTCCGCGTCAGTCGCCCCGACAGAATGCAGGACTGTCCCTTGAACGTGACGACCGTTCTGCCCAATCTTGCTCGATGCAACAGCTGTCGATTCGACCTGCGGCTGTGGCTCTGAGTGTGTTGATCGGGCTTGCAGTGGTGCCCGCTCCTACCCCACATCCAACGGTTCCAGGATTCTTAAATGGCATGGAATGGCCGACGGAGCTTCAGGCTCAGCCGCTTGATTTAACGGAGACGGAGCAGAAATTCTTTACTCGATTTCCTGGGGCGGTGGCCGACAAGCAGTCGTTCCAATTTCACGATGTTTCGGGGTCGATGATTTTGGTGGCGAGTTCGAGTTGGCAGGCGCATCATGCGCCTGAACTGTGTTTTTCTGCCCGTGGCATGACCATCAACCAGATGCAAAAGCAGGCATTGACGTCCGATATCACGGGACGATGGCTGTCGCTGAATCAGGGCGATCGCCAGGCAGCCTACTGGTTCCAATCTCCCAATCGCACCACGGATCACTATCTAGACCGGGTGTGGAGTGAAATCACGCGACGAGATTCGACCTGGACGATGGCGACGATTTTGTTTGATACTCCTGTGACGTCAGATGACACCGATGTGCAGACCCTTCTAGAAGACGTGCATGGGGCGATCGCCGGAGCTATGACATCCTTGAAACCCATTGAAAGAACTTACCCTTCCTGATGATGAAACTTCCTAAGTTACCTTGGCCCAAGGACAGAACCCTGTTCGCCATTTTTTTCTGGTTATTTAACCTATCGCTCTTGCTCGTTGTGTTGGTTGGCTTTGTTCCGTTTATTGGTGTTGCTATTGTGAACGATGCCCTCAGGGGAGAAGTGCCCATCAGCATTCTCGTCCCGGTGGTGGGGTTGGTCGGTGTGCCCACGACCTCAACGGTGATGGGAATTCAGCGACAGCGACGGCTGAAGGCCATTCATCGCTTGAATCTTGAGCCGATGCCGGAGCGTCCTCCAGAACGTCAGCCTCTAACCCTGGGGCAAATCTTTTTTGGCCTGGAAGCTCCGATATTGATGGCCTGTACCCTTCGTCTGTTCTTCTTTCGAGATCTGACGGGAGGCAGTGCGTTTATTTTTACGTCGATGGCGATCGCCACTGTCATCTTCGCCCACTGGCTGTTTCAGGGACGCCATCAAGAACCGTCGAGTGCGAACTGGCTGCATCTGGCGGGGCTGACCATCATGCTGGCGCTATCCACGTACCTAGCGGCGATCGCCCTCTTCTACGTCATTCCCATTGTCAAAGTTGTGGCGTTTGGACTGTTTGGCTCCGTTGTCTTTTTGATTCTGCTGCCGATTTTCTTCCCGCTGATGATTCTGTTCTCCGGCCTGGTCAGTATGCCCTGGGGAATGCTGGTGGTGTTTCGGAACAGCTGGAGACAGACCCTCGATTTTCTCGCGACTCGGTATGGAAAACTCTGGACTCGGATTGGGGTGGGCGGTGTCATTGCGGTTTGGATGAGTGCTCTCTTCCTGCTCCAGCAGCAGCCCCAGGCCAAAGCGTTTGCATTGTTAGAGTCGAAACCTCAGACAGAGGGCGATCGCGTGGCCTTACTTCAGAAATCAGAGCTCATTCGAGAAGGGCTGTTGAATGCCTATCTGGGAGCGTATCGCTATCCTTTGTTAGAGAATCGCGCTATTTTCAGCACCTACCGATACTTTATTGGCTTGCCAGACGGCATCTCAGAAGCGATTCAAGCGGCATACAATGCGGTCCTGTCACCGTTTGCGTATCAGGGAACGTCGTTTGATAAGGAAAAGGCGGAGCAGCTCTATGCAGAGTTCTTTGATACACCGATTCTCAGGGGAGAACATGAAGCCATTCAAACGGCGGTGCTCTCGAATTTCAATCGGGCAGAGGCGAAGGCGGGTTTGCTGGATATCAATGCAGAACGTGTTCAACTCAAGCACCAGGACATTACTGTGACGCCCCAGGGCGACTGGGCTGAGGTTGAGATTCACGAAGAGTATGCGAATACGACGTTTGATCAGACTGAAATTTTGTATTACTTCTCGTTGCCAGAGAGTGCAGCGGTGACTGGCCTTTGGCTGGGAGAAACGGGCGATCGCGCGCAACGTTATGAGTATCAGGTGTCTCCTCGGGGGGCAGCGCAAGAGGTTTACAATACCCAGGTTCAGATCCGGGTTGATCCAGCCTTACTCGAACAGGTGGGGCCTCGCAACTATCGACTGCGAGCGTTTCCCATTCCTCCGGTCGGCCAAGATCTATTACCCGAAGATGGGCAACCCGACACAATGCATCTCTGGTTGACGTACACGGTCATGAAGCAGGATGGCCAGTGGATGCTGCCCGCCCTGAATGAGCGTCGCAATATCTTCTGGACAGACAGCACCGAGCGCACGGTGAACGGCACAAAACGTTCGGGCATTGAGGACTGGTTACCGTCCTCTATCCCGGCGGATGAAGCCCCAGCGTCAGCCCATCAAGTGGAGTTTTCTGAAGGATACATTCTCGCCCAACCTCTGGCCGCCGATGAGTATCAGTTGCCTGAGGGCAAGAACTTTGCGGTCATTCTCGATCAGTCCTACAGCATGACCGAGCATCGCCCATCGGTTCAGCAGAGTTTCCAGTGGCTCAAGGAGACGATTCTCGCCGCTAATACGGTTGACCTGTACCTGACGGATACCGACGCAAATCAGGCTGAAAAGGTGAGTTTAGACACCTTTGATGTGGATGACCAGGTCTTTTTCGGCAGAATGCAGACTCGGCAAATGTTGGAGCAGTATCAAGCAGCTACTGGGGCTAATGTTTCGGGCGATCGCCCCAACCCCTACGATGCGATTATCTTACTGACGGATTCTGGCAGCTATGAGCTGACTCAGGATGGCGACCCGCTAGACCTGTCTGCACCGCTTTGGATGGTTCACCTGGGAGGACTGCACACCCCCTACGATGACGCTACGCTAGAAACCATTCAGAATTCTGGTGGAAATACTGCCGATGACATTGAAACTGTCATGACCCGTGTGGCGACCCAGCCGAGTTTAGGGGAAGGAACGTCGTTGTTGAACGTGGTGGATGGGTATGGCTGGTTCTTGAGTCAACAAGCCGACCCCTTTTCACCCAGAGCCGATGGCATGGCCCCGCTTGCGGCTCGGCAGTGGATTGCCCAGGTGAGTGAAGCCGTCAAGCCCGACCAGCTCAGTCAACTGGATGCGATTCATCAGGTGGCGAAAGACAACAGCATTGTTACCCCCTATTCATCCATGATTGTGCTGGTGAATCAGCAGCAGCAGGAGCAACTTGAGGAGGCTGAGAATCGCAGCGATCGCTTCGACCGTGAAATCGAAGACCAACAGTTGCCGTCACCTGAGAATGCGATCGCCCCTGTGACCGCAGTGCCCGAACCTGCGGAATGGTTACTGATTCTGTTCGGTGGCTCAATTCTTGGCCTATGGTACGGACGACACCGCTTGGCCCGCCTGGAGGAGAATCAGGTCAACCAAACGATTTAGGTGAAAGGATTACGCTGTCTGTCAGCTATTCCTGTAGATGTTAAGGATATTTGGGCGCATGGGCTCAGCCCGCGCACCCAAATATCACTACCGATATAGCCCTACTGTCTGTCAACTGAGGGATTTTGGTGAAAAATGAGACTCAGACCGTGAAATATAGCGAATTGTAACGGACAATAGACAATAGCCTTTCATCGAGTGATCGGTATGTGTTTAGTGTTCACCGTAGACCCCCTCTAACTCCCCCTTGGCAAGGGGGAGGACTAAGCTTCCTCCCTTGCCAAGGGGGGATTGAGGGGGGTAGAAACTGCCAACGCTAAACACGTACTCGTCACTCAATGAAAGGTTTGTGTTGCTCACGTTATTGAAGAAAATTCCATGGTTTCCACGGCCACCAAGCCACTTTCCAACAAACGCCCGACTGACGATCGCTCAACTGAAGGGCGATCGCCCAAAAATCACGAGGTTGGGACTTTTTCCTGGGTCAGGTTTGCCTTTTTTACATCGATTCATGCTGTAGCGTTGCTCGCACCGTGGCATTTTTCCTGGCCAGCCCTTGGAGTGGCGTTGTTTCTCCACTGGTTGACTGGAAGCTTAGGCATTTGCCTCGGGTTCCACCGCTTGTTGACTCACCGCAGCTTACGGGTTCCCAAGCCTCTGGAGTACTTTTTCGCGATTTGTGGCTGTTTGGCCATTGAAGGAAGCCCCATTTTCTGGGTTGCAGGTCATCGTCAGCATCATCTGCACACCGAACATCGAGAGAAAGATCCCTATTCGGCGCAACGAGGATTTTTTTGGAGCCATATGCAGTGGATACTCTATCGTCGGCCCGAGTTCTTTGAGTATGAGTCATATTCCAAGTTTGCTCCAGATATGGCGAAAGACCCGGTTTATCGATGGCTTGACAAATACTTTTTTCTGTTGCAGATCCCTTTGGCCGTTCTTCTCTACGCGATTGGCGGTTGGGACTTTGTGATTTATGGTGTGTGTGTCCGTTTGGTGCTGCTCTGGCACTCTACCTGGTTCATCAACTCCGCCTGTCACATGTGGGGCGATCGCACTTACGACTGTGAAGACGATTCCCGAAATCTTTGGTGGGCAGCGATTCTGGCCTATGGGGAGGGCTGGCATAATAATCATCATGCTCATCCCAACGTAGCTCCCGCCGGACGCAAATGGTGGCAGATCGACACGACCTGGTGGGTCATTCAAGGGCTGAGTAAGCTCGGTTTGGCGACAAATGTGGTCATGCCGCCTAAAGAATCATGAGTCGAGTCACACGCACTGGGTTCTAAAAGACGTTATGACAGCAGTGGCTTGCAATGAGCGTCACCATTCTCGGTAGTCCTTGTTTTTGATTCCTGGCATCTTGTTGCCAAGTCCTGTGGGAAGCCGAACGAGAGGCTTTGCCTCATGACTAAACGGGAGCCAGAGGCTCCAAAGTTATAGCGGCTTGTAACCTCGTTAAGTACAAAAACAGATGTGTGGGACGCTGCACGTCCCACTCATCTGTTTTTGTACTTAACCAACGCGCATAGCGCTGTAGTTTCCATTCAGAGAAGGGGAACCAGAAGCAAGGGGTGGATGCGCTTGTCCAAAAGAAAAGCTAGAGGATTGTCTTTATTGACAATGACTCTAGCTTTTTACTATGGTCGAGGTCGATTGGCCTCTTTCAACGTACTTTCAATGTACTTTCAATGTACTCACGACTTGGTATAGGCTATCCCTGCAATGGAGTACCCTGTATTGGGTAAAGCCGACAGTTCAAGGCGAGTAACATTTGCCAGGTCTAAGCTGAACTTATACGTTGTGTCACGGCCAAAGTTGCTCGTGTTTTGGTCTGCATCCAACTGAGGCACCTTTTGTCCATCCTTTATCGTCAAGACACTTCGCTCAATCAACGTGCCGTTTTGGTCAAATGCCTTCACCTGGACTTGCTCTTGGGCATTGTCTAAGAGGGCTAAGGTCAAATCGATATCTTTCACCTTCTGTGGAAACTCCATAATGAGCGTTTCCGTGCCTCCCTCGTCAGCCATATAGTTGACGGCATTGTCGAGTTTTGTTCGGTCATAGTTGCCCTCTGAATAGGTATAACTCTTGATTCCGATCAAATCGTGAGTTGACTTGATGATGCCGCGATCGCCATTGGCTGCAATGCCACTAATCTTAATGTCACCCCAATACACCTGATTCAACTGAAAGGTTCCTTTGTTTTTGTCAAACTGTTGGTTTTGACCCGCAGGGTTACCATCTTTGTCGGTAATAGGGACTTCATAGCGATCGATAGAATTACCATTTCTGGCATCCGTTGCCTGCATGGCATGCATTATCACTCGGTCACCACTAGTCGTTGGGGTAGATGGAGCAACAGGTGCCGGTTTGGGTTGAGGCTCAGGAGTCGGTTCAGGTTCAGGAGTGGGAGAGTTTTTGGGAGCTGAATTCGCAGACGTTTGAGCTTCAAATGAGGGCGCATAGTCATTGAAAAAGTCTCGTGCATCATACGGATCAGCATTCTCTTGCCCTGTCAATGCATAGAAATGCATTCCAGCATCAGACGGATCATTGAATTTCAGGCGTGCATTGTTCATGGCTTCACGACCTTCCTTCAGGACGGGGTCGCTCGTGTTATTCATCCAGTTCCATTTATCACTGAAGAATCCCTCAGGCCCCCGACCATCCTTGCCATTCTGGTCTGCAATCTCAATCAGATTCACATTCGGGAAATCTCTCTTAACGTCAGCCCACGTTCTGACGATGCTGACTCCCGGTGCATTAACGACATCGCGCTTTTCGTTCCATGTGGAATGAGAGATCAGTGTGATGTTCGAATGATTACGAGGACTGACCTTATCTAAAGCCCGATAGATGGCTTCCATCGGACCTCCCTCAATGGAAAGTACCTTTTTACCCGAGTTCAGAATGTTGACCAATCGGTTTGTCGCCTGGTTAATGCCAGCTTGATAGTCCACTGTTTCTACGCCGAGCTTTTCTGCAAAGGCAGCGCTTTGACGCATCAGTTGGACTTGTCGATTACTATTGCTTTCCCCTAAGTTATTGTTGAAGAAAAAGATAGACTTGGACTCAAACCCAGCGGAATTCGTGAGCAATGCAGCCATGGGAAGAGCCGCAACATCATCCTGATCATTGTTGTTGCCATCAAAGTGCGACACGATGTAGTCGAACTGCCCCATGAACGAATCATCAAAGGATCCATTTGTTGGACCTGGAGATGGTTTTGGCTTTGGTGTCGGCGCTGGATCGGGGGTCGGCGCTGGATCTGGAATCGGATCGGGGAAGGGATCTGGATCTGGAGTCGGTGATGGTGATGGCGATGGTGCATTTGTCCCTCCTTCAATGGGAGACACGGGAGCATTGGCATCTTTCAGGAATCCATCATTACTGAGGGTAATTCGATCCAGGAAGTACCCATCAGAACGACCTGTGATTTCTAACCGATACTGCGTATTCGCATCAAGCTCTACTTTTGAAGCCGACTTATTGTGGTTGATGTCGAACGTGGAGCCCCATCTCAACTCACTATCTGAGTCTTTCAGCTGAGTAAACAACTTTGTGGGTTGTTGAACAACCTTTCCAGTTTTACTTTCGCGCACTGAAATGAAGACATCATTCCCTGTATCGTTACGATTGCGATCGCCCTCATTCATCGCAGACTTAATCCGTCCTGACCGTAGAGCAATCCCGTAGAGTCCTGATTCATCGGTTTGAAATTCATAGCTGAGGGTTTGTCCAGCTTGATTCTCGTTATAGTTATTTTGGTTACCGTCCCAAAGCACCGCAGACTCCCCAGCCACCTGGACGCCTTTCCAATCTCCCTTCAACGCAGCCGATTCTGCCTCAATGACGAGAGTGCCGTTTTGAGCAAGAGAGATTCCACCCGTCGTACCAGGTGCAGGCTCAGGCGCGGGTTCCGGCTCAGGAGTGGGTTCAGGTTCAGGAGTGGGTTCGGGCTCAGGAGTGGGTTCGGGCTCAGGAGTGGGTTCAGATGTGTCAGGAGGGGTAGAGTCCGTGGGAGGTGTAGAACCAGAACCGGAATCATTGCTCGGTGCGAGTCCGGTTTGTCCAGCCAAATAACCGAAAGCAAAGACTTGATCCTCAATGGTTTGGTGTACGGTGTACTCAGCCATTGGCACCATGTTGTGATAGTCCTGGAATGCCTCAATAATGGGAACTTGGAGGCTCTTTGTACCCGTGTTAAAGACAACATTGTCTGTTGAATTATTCACTGTATTCCATGCAAACCAAGGACTGTCGTAGAACCCGTAGAGCGTGATTCCGTCAGGGTTTTTATCCAGGCGGGCTCCATCTGCGTGGAGAATGTCATCGGGCTCATCATAGGCGAGACCCTGCTCTACCGTACCCGTCGTGTACGACATGTTGTCAGGATTCATCCCTAAACCGAAGGGCATACTCGCCGCTAGCGCATCGAGGTACTTGGCGTCCCCGGTTAACTGGTGCGCCATT
>JAYKJC010000492.1:0-3995 GCA_035285885.1 Leptolyngbyaceae cyanobacterium
AAATCATGGAATCTTGACTTTTGGGAGACGGAATTTTGTCTGAACCAATTTCATGGATAGCGAGGATGTAATGACGAAAGCGTAGTATCAAAATGCAAAGACTCACATCTCTTGCTGCAAGATGTGAGAAGACTTAAACAGGTTTCTTTCAACTCTACTTGCAAAGGCTGAGGGGAAAGGTTTGGAGTTCTAACTCAAATAGACTTGCAATGCCCAGCCCTCCACCGATGCCGAGGGTGGCTAGTCCCAAGGACGGAAATTTGGGCGATCGCCCTTCCCCGTATCCGCTCCGCACCATTTCTGTAAATAATCGCGTGACCAAAATCGCTCCTGATGCACCGTAGGGGTGTCCGAGGGCGATCGCCCCACCCCCCACGTTAACTCGCTCTTGGCTCAAATCCAGTTCATCTAAACAGGCCAGCACTTGGGAAGCAAACGCCTCATTGAACTCGACCGTTTGGATGGCATCCAGGGATAGCGTGGGATGCCGCTGCATCAGGCGACGAACGGCGGCAACAGGCCCCATTCCCAGAATGTTTGGATCAACGCCAGCGGCGATCGCATCCACAAAGCGCAGCCCTGCGGTGTAGCCCATCTGCTGATATACCTCACCCGACACCATCAGCACCGCAGCCGCCCCGTCGTTAATCGGACAGGCATTGCCAACGGTTACTGTTCCGTCCGGTCGAAAAGCAGGGGGAAGTTTGGCTAAGCGTTTAAGGGTCAGGGTTGAGCGGGGACATTCATCCGTGTCGATGGAGGTGGTGGATGACAGCGGAACAGGTGTGATTTCGTCTTTGAACCGTCCCGATGCGATGGAGGCGATCGCCCGCTGGTGACTTTGCAGTGCGTAGGCGTCTTGGCGATCACGACTGATGCGGTAGCGCTCGGCAACGGTTTCGGCGGCGATGCCCATGTCTGGATCGCCGATGGCTTCTGGAGCAAATCGCGCCCGATGGGTAAAGCGAGGCAGTTCGTGCAGGCTCCGGGGTTTCTCAACGCGCCAGGGAGCCGTGCTGCTGCTCTCCATGCCCCCGGCAATCACCACCTGAGCCGCCCCCGATTGAATCAGTCGCGCTCCCATGTTGATGGCGGCCAGCCCTGACCCACACTGGCGATCGACCGTCAACCCAGGCACGGATTCAGGAAAACCCGCCTCCAGCACCGCCACACGGGCAGGATTTCCCCCTGGCCCAATGGCATTGCCGAGAATCACCTCATCGACTTGCGTTGCGTCTAATCCGGCGTCTGCAAGGAGCGATCGCAATACGGGAGCCATCAGCTTCTCGACAGGCACCGACTTAAAAACGCCGCCCACCCGCCCAACGGGGGTACGACGTGCGGCAACGATCATGGCATTTTGGAGAGGAAGCATATGGGAGAAGAGAAGAGGGAAGAGGGAAGAGGGAAAAGGGAAGAGGGAAGAGGGAAGAGAGAAGGGTGGATGAGATGCTTACAATGAAGGGGATTCAGTAGGTTGGTAGGGGCTACTCTACCTGTGACGCGCTGGGGCTGTTTAGGCCATGAAGTTAGAAGCAGAATGAGATGCAGAGATTAGCCCCAGCAGTCTTCTAAAGCCGTTGGAATCGGTCAACATATAAACAGTCTTAAAGAATCTTACGCCTCAAGATGAACCGCAATCGATGTCAGTTCAAGAGAAATGAATACCTATGCAAACCTCTATTTCCTTCTCTAAGTCGGATCAGAAGCTTCGTCAGCGGGTGTTGACCTGGCTTGAAAACAATGTTTCGCAATCTCGCATTGACCATATTGTGCGGGTTGAGGAAATGGCGATCGCCCTGGCAGAACATCATGGCGTGTCTGTTCAAAAAGCCGCCCAGGCGGGACTGATGCATGATCTGGCGAAGTTCTTTAAGCCAAAGCGATTGTTAGAACACGCCCGTGCTGATGGCTTAGAAGTCGATGCTGTTTTTGAAGCCAATCCCCATCTTCTTCATGCCACCGTGGGAGCCATCATCGCCCGTGATGAATTTGGGGTGGGCGATCGCGACATTCTTGATGCCATCGCCAATCACACCCTGGGGTGCCCTGGCATGAATTCCCTGAGCTGCATCGTCTTCTTATCGGACAGCCTGGAACCGGGTCGTGGAGATACAGAGGAGTTGAACACCTTGCGCCAACTCAGTTTTCAGGATCTCGATCAGGCCGTGTGGATGACCTGTGACTATACCATTCGTTATTTACTGGAGGCGAAAAAGCTGATTCATCCTCGGGCGATCGCCACTCGCAACTGGTTTTTACAAAGCGCTAAGAACCGCACAGTTATCAAGTAACACCCGCTACAATACCCTACAAGCTATGATGCAAGAGAGACACATTTCTTTACTGTGTGATTTATCAACTCTTTATTTGAGGTACAACCAACTGAATGTTTGATCGCATCAACACGAATCTCCCAGCAACGCAGCAAGCCGTTCAACCCGCATCTGTCACCGTCGATTCATCCAACGAGTCGAGCTTCAATTTGGCCCTGGCCATCGCACAAGGCGCAGACGAACGAAAAGCAGGCAATATCGTTCTTCTGAATGTGGAAGAGGTGTCGTACTTGGCAGATTACTTTGTGGTGATGACAGGTTTCTCAAAAGTACAGGTGAGAGCCATCGCCGGAGCGATTGAGCATAAAGTTGAAGAGACGCTTGGGCGATCGCCCATTCGGGTCGAAGGACTTTCCGAAGGCACATGGGCTCTGCTTGATTATGGCGAAGTCATTGCCCACATCTTTACGCCTGAGGAACGTGACTTTTACGGTTTAGAAGCCTTCTGGGGCCATGCAGAAAAGCAGTCCTTTGATGAACTAGTTCCAGCGTCTAGCCTCACCGATCAAAACTAACACCCTCTCGTCATCGTGGTGATGCTTACTTGACTCAAGTCCCCATTTAACGCTTGCCGCATAACGTCATGCGCTTCACCGGACGGCGATCGTATTTGCACCATAACTGATAGCATGAAAATCCGTTCTGTGTGCAAGCGCTTGTTAGGTCGCCTGTACATCCGACCTTTGGAACCCTATTATTCAAGTTGGCTGAGTGTTCATGGAGGGTGGTTCTTAACAGCTTAAACCGTACAGAGAGCTGTTGATCGCATATGCGCTAGCAATGCAATAATACTGAAGATTATCCAAATCGACACCCACAGCCCGTATCGACTCCGTCCCCCGCCCTTTCTCCGCGGCCAAATCGTGAACAGAAATATCAATACAGCCACCTCGGCTAAGGAAATAGCTAAGGAGACCCACATTCCGATATAGCCCATCAAGCAAGCAAAATCATTCAATGGATCTTGACTTGTCACAATCGCGGTTGAAGATGCGGCAATAGTCTGAAGCGCAATTACCGCCATCAGCCCTACGATGACGCGGTGACGAAAGCCCAACTCGGAAAACACCAGTAATGCCAGCGTTGCCCACGCCGTTACTAACAAGGTGACCCAGGCCCACGCGGGAATGAGAACGATATACAACATTCTTGGATTCTAGCTGCTCTTGTCGTGTTTTAACCGATGCTTGAAGCTTATGGCAGGTATAGCCAACCTTTTGCGAAAAGCGAAAAATCGTCAAGTCTCGTGACAACACAAATCATTGTCGTTAAAACCAAAAATGCAAATCTCGCGAACATCTCATCAGACACCTAACAAGCTTATTAGAGAGACAGTTTCTCCATATCTACCGCAGAAAAGTGTATATGCGGAAACTGTCGGCATATCCACCTTGATAGCGAAGATCGCAAGAAACTTTCTGTATATTATCCAAATTTAGATGGATCGCAAGAAGATTTCCACAATATTTTCAAGAGCCATAGGCGTAAATTAAGGTAGAAACGAGCCTTACCGTTGCCTATGCTAAGGCTCAAAATGGATGCAACGTCACTGAAATTAGCTGAATTCTTTCACATTCAGCACTGTACAACTCGCACGGTTCCAGTAGAATACAGACCGGATGAAAATCATCGTCGTGGCATTTGGAAGGAGTGTCTATG
>JAYKJC010000493.1:0-3129 GCA_035285885.1 Leptolyngbyaceae cyanobacterium
TCATCTCCACGGGACACCACATAAAAATCAAGGCTGACATCAATTGTGGGGCGAACCTGCTGAAGTAGCAGAATTAACCGTTCCATCCCAATGGCCCAGCCCACGGCAGGCGTGTCGGGGCCACCGAGTTGCGTCACGAGGCCATCGTATCGCCCGCCTCCGCAGACCGTGCCCTGGGCACCAAGATTATTGGAGATAATCTCAAAGGCGGTGTGCGTGTAGTAGTCGAGTCCACGCACCAGACGAGGATTCAACTCATAGACAATGTTGAGGTTCGTCAGCAATGCCTGGACTCGTTCGAAGTGGCGTTTTGAGTCATCTTCCAAATAATCCAAGAGGCTGGGAGCATCGGTCGCGATTTCCTGGGTGCGCTGATCCTTGCTGTCCAAAATGCGAAGCGGATTTCGAGTCAGGCGCTCTTGAGAATCGGCGTCGAGTTCGTCTTTAAAGGGCGTAAAGTAGTCCACCAGAGCTTCACGATACCGCTGGCGATCGCCAAAATTTCCCACTGAATTCAAATTCAAGCTCAGTTCGGTGATGCCAAGCTGGGACAGCAAATCCATCGCCAGGGCAATCACCTCCACGTCTGCACGAGGATCGGCACTGCCAATCACCTCCACCCCAAGCTGATGAAACTGTCGCTGTCGTCCGGCCTGGGGTCGCTCATAGCGAAACATCGGCCCCGTGTACCAGAGCCGCTGAACCCCGCCCTGAGCGTAGAGATTATGCTCAATAAACGCCCGCACCACTCCCGCTGTGTTCTCGGGTCGCAGGGTGATGGGGCGATCGCCCCGGTCGGTAAACGAATACATTTCTTTGCCCACCACATCCGTCGCTTCACCAATGCCCCGTTCAAACAGGCTGGTTTGCTCAAAAATAGGTGTGCGAATTTCTCGAAAGGCGGCCCGACCCAGTGTTTCGCGGGCGATCGCCTCAACATGCTGCCAGTGACCGATGTCCTCTGGCAAAATATCCCGTGTGCCTCGAATCGCTTTAACTGTTCCCATGCCGCTTATTGTAAAAGCTTGTGAACCGTTCGATCACTCCATTGAGAAAAATTAGGTGTCGATTCAGCTTAAGTAGGTGTTGCCTTACCTTCTGGAATATTACTGTTGGGCGATTACTGCTGGGCGATCGCCTGTTTCTGCTTAAGGTAGGCAAACACACTCTTATCTCCAATATCTGAAGGAATCGCCTGGAACACCTTTCTGGATGCAAAAATCACCATCAATCCTGCCCAGGCAATCAGCAACCCCTTCTCGGCAGACAATGGCATAAAGCCAAATAAATGCCCCAGCAACAGGGTGGGAACAATCAGCGTCAACCCCATCGTTTCCAATCGTCCGAAGCAAAAGGCTTCCTTGAAGAAAATTCCCGTCAAGGCCGCAAAAGTAAATCCGATTCCAATGATTGACAGGGGCATCTGGTAAATCGTCAACAGCAGGGGTTGGGCATTCCTGACGCTCAGGACGAGGGCACTGACACTACCGACCAGCCAAAAAAGCTGCAACAGGCGATGCAGCGGGATGAGGTAGATGTGGATGAGCAACAGACTTCCACCCAGAGCCAGCGTAAACCCCCAGTATGCAACCGTTAAGAATGGCAACACCGACTGTGGATCTGGCGCGGTCAGGATCAACGCGACACCTGCGGCAAAACTCAGGGCGGCTAGAAGCAGACACCCTCGATAGGCAATGACACCAAGGCGATCGCCCTGAGTAATGGTAAAGTCGCCAAATTGTCCGTGATACGTTTCGGGGGATGTCGGGGATGAATGTTGTGAAACCATCGCTATTCTGCTGAGTTGACGGCAAAAAAGTCAGTGCGAACTCTCATCCTAACGTTAGAGGCTTAACCCAGAACCACGCTGGGAACTGGAGTTCTCCTGCTGTATGTGTTTAGTGAGATATTTGTCCGATCCCCCTAAATCCCCCTTGAAAAGGGGGACTTCGAGCCAGTTACTTTGTGAGCCCCCTTTTTAAGGGGGCTGCGACAGCGGGGGATCACACCGTTGCGCTAGACAAGTATCTTCCGCTAGAAAAACTCCAGTTCCCCACTTAGACGAGGATGAGTGTCCCTTTCTATCCTAGATGGCTGCGAGGTAAATCAGTTAGAGATTGCTCAAAAGCAAGCCTGAACCATCTCAAAAGGAGCATGGCAATGCCAGGAATTGAGTGAGAATCCAAACCAGTCCTTAGCTTAAACACTCTCAGAGGTGAGCAATCCCAAGATATCGCAAGAATTATTGTGGGCAAACTAATGCTGGCTTTGATCACCGTAATGACTTCAACTATTCATTTTGCATAGCAGCCCATCGTGCCCAATGACATCTGCGACTCATCGCCCCATTCTTTTTCTATTCTTAGAAATCTTCAGTCAAGAAGGCGGAATTCAGACCTACAACAAAGACCTCTTCAATGCCTACATTCATCTAGAGTCGTGTCCGCAAGCGGATGTTTTTTTGCTGCGAGATCAGCGAATTGAGCCGAATCCATTCGAGCATGAACGCCTTCATTTTCACTACTTTCACTCTGCTTTCGCGACCCTGGGCAGACTGAGGTTTGCCGCCGCAACGTTGTTCTATGTCCTGAGAAAACGTCCTCAGCGTATTTTTTGTGGTCATCTCAAGCTGGCTCGCCTCACCCATTTCATTTGCCGTGCCTTCAACGTGCCCTACACCGTTATGACCCACGGCAAAGAAGTGTGGGAGCCTTTGCCCAAGGGCGAGCAGCAGGCTCTTGCCCAGGCCGACCAAATTTGGACGGTTAGTCGTTATACGCGCGATCGCACCTGCACGGCCAATCATCTCAACCCTAGCCAGTTCCGTCTTCTTCCCTGCGCCGTTGATGGCGATGCCTTTACTCCTGGGGCAAAGTCAAATCATCTTCTTCACACATATGGACTCGAACACGCTCACGTTTTGCTGACGGTCACGCGTCTGTGGTCGGGAGATATTTACAAAGGCGTGGACATCACCATTCGAGCGTTGCCGAAAATTTTAGGCGCATTCCCGACGGTCAAATATCTGGTGGTGGGGCGGGGTGATGATCAGCCAAGGCTGGCTCAACTGGCTCATGATTTTGGGGTGGGCGATCGCGTCATCTTTGCCGGCTTTGTCCCCACTGCCGA
>JAYKJC010000494.1:0-8463 GCA_035285885.1 Leptolyngbyaceae cyanobacterium
ATTCGAGATACAGGATGTCGGATGGTTGAAACTGAGACAAAAGTGATCTACGTCCTTGGTAGTGCCGATGATTAGCGAGAGTCTTGCATTTTTTGAAGGGGCGATCGCCGACTGGGTTGATGAAGAATTGCGCCAGCAAAAGCAAGCGAGCCAGGAATCGTTTCGACATCGGGAGCGGTTGTCTCTTCTTCCGTGTGGGTGATCTCTTTGAACAGAGCCTCATATCGATCGAGGGCACTATTCAATGAATACTGCTTAAGAGCGTGCGATCGCCCTTTCTTGCCTAAAATCTCAGCTTTCGCAGGATCATGATACAGACCCAAGATGGCAGTCGCTAATTCTGTCGGGTCTTCAGGAGGAACAATCACACCCCCTTCGCTTTTCCAGACCGCATCGGCGGCTGTACCCGATAGAGGCGCAGACACAACAATGGGACGACCACTGGACAGAAGACACTGTGTTTTAGAAGGCATGTTGAATGACACAACGTTGGCTTTCTGAATGATCAGACCCACATTGGCTGCCGATAGCATTTCTGGCAATTTTTCTCGCGGCTGAAACGTCAGTAGCTTCACATTCGTTGCTCGGTGCTCGTCACACACCTTTTGCAGATTGGCGATCGCCCGATTCTCGCCCACAATCACAAAAACAATATCTTTGACGTTCTTGACAATGGCCGCTGCCCGAATCACAGTTTCCATTCCCTGGGTTAACGCAATATTGCCGGAATACATCACCACAAACTTGTCTTGAAGCTGATGCTCAATGCGAAATGGATTGGTTTCAAAGGGCGTTGGATAAATTTCGTTAACATCGACCCAGTTTGGAATGCAGGTGAGTTTTGTTTGGGGAACCCCCTTGTGTCTGAGATTAGTCGTAAACCCATCTGCAATTACACTGATATGAGTGGCGTGCTGATACGCAAAACGTTCCAAGGCTTCAAACACTCGGATAGCCAATTTATTTTTCAATAAACCAACCTGCACGGCAGCTTCAGGAAGAATGTCTTGCAGATTCAAAACCACAGGACAGCGGTACAAAATGCCCAGGAGTGTCGCCGGAATCGATACGGGCAGGGGAGGAACGGTCAACACAATCACATCAGGCCGCCATCCTCGAAGCGCCTGAATAAAGCTGGTACAAACAAAGCTTCCATCTAGCAGGGCACGGGCAACCAGCCCAGGCTTGGGTCTCACCCAAACGTAGCTCCTTTGAACAGTGACCCCGTTGACTTTTTCCGTTTGATAAAACTTGCCGCGATATTCTTTGTAGATTTTTCGCTCAGGATAGTTAGGCATCCCCGTGACCACTCTCACCTCATGCCCCCTTTGCACCAGTCCCTCTGCTAATTGTGTCATCAGAGGGGCGATTCCAATGGGTTCTGGATGATAGTTATATGAATAGATCAGGATACGCATATTCACAGTATGAGTGAGACCACAGCAAGGCGAAGAGAATTTTGCTTAAAGACATGTGTGAATCGAGTTAAGTTACATCGCTATTGAATGCATGTGTCGTCAAGCCAAGGGATCGTCTTCTTCTCTTCCTTTTCTCAGCCTAGTTCAATGAAACCCGTACGATATCAGTGGGGTTACCTAATTCTATGTCCCTCGGCTCTGTGAAGAGATGGGTGAAGATCCCAGCAGGCGAGCAGTCTGTGAAGATCGTTCAAAGTGGCAAGAATATTAATTTTGACTAAACTAAAGTAGTACTTTTGAATCGTTGCTTGTTTTCCCGTAATATTGCTTTCCCGTAATCCCGCTTTTCCGTAATCCTGCTCTCTCGCAATCCAGTAACGCCAGAATCCGATTGGAGGGACTGGAAGTCATGCGGAGTTCTCTGATGTTTTGTCGTGTAAGCCTAAGGTATAAGAAATCGGGAGTGGTCAGGATATTTGGACGGGTTGCCCAAATAGTCCTAGTTCCCAAGGACTACCCAAAAAATTTAGATAGAAAAATTTGAAACTTTTAGGGTATGTGTGGCAGATTTTGGTTCATCCGGGGTCGAGAGGTGCAGTAAGGGCTTGACTGTGGGGAGATGTGTAAAAGAGGCAGATAGAGAGGCATATCCATGGCTATTTCGTTAGCTCAAAATGCGATCGCACTGTTAATTGACCTGGCAGAACGAGGGGAGATTGACCCTTGGGACGTGAAAGTCATCGACGTGATTGATCGATTTCTCAGCCAACTCAAGCCTGGACAAAACAGTCACCTCACACGTACACAGTATGAATCTGAACTCTCTGAATCGGGTCAAGCCATTCTATACGCCTCAATGCTTGTTCTGTTGAAAGCAGACAGTCTTGCCCGATCGGATGAAGCCGAAGAACAAAGTGAGTTTGAAGAAGATTCATTATTCGCGCTCGATCAGCTATCCGAACGCCCCTTGCCATCCAACTTAGAGCGTCAAATTCGTCGTCGAACCATCGCTCAACCCCCACAAAGGCGTCGAGTCACTCTTCATGAACTGATCGAGCAACTCGAAGTGATGGCCACGGCATTGACGACCTATCGCCCAAGGATGCCTAAGCGGCGATCGCGCCCTCAACCCAAAAGCAAGGCCGTTCGAGCGATTACTCAACTAGCGCACCAGGAAAATCTTTCAGAAATTGCAGAAGCGTTAGAACAGGTGCTGAAAGAGCTTTGGCCTGAGATTAGCCAAGACACCGATTGGCTCGAATTTGAAGCGTTGCTAGACCTGTGGTCGATGCCCGATGTGCGTCAAAAAATTGGAATTGATGAGAAAATCATTGCCCATCACCCGTCGCCACATGGCGATCGCGTCGGTATTTTCTGGGCTCTGCTGTTTCTCTCGTCACAGTCAAAAGTAGAACTCCAGCAAAACCAGTTTTATCAGGATTTACACGTCCGCAGTTTATCGGTTGCATCCGAACAGTCATCAGGTTTTCCGGATCATCTGAATGACCTCGCGAAGGTTGTGGTGGTTGACTGAACATACGCTCAAAATACTCCATCCCCTCTTGGGTCTGACTGTCCTCTAGTTCTCAGGCTTGACTTGGTGTTTGTGTAAGGGCGAAGGACATTCTGCCTGCCCTTACACAAAAATCAGGACACTCTCTCTTTTTCGAATGACATCCGTGATGATATTCGGATGGAAGCAAGACTAGATACAAGTCACAATGAGTCGTTAAAATTAAACTCAATTGCTCATAACCCAAATGCGGTTAGAAGTTTTAGTTTTCCCAGAGCATATGTTTAGCGTGCCCTCCTCTAACTCCCCTTCGGCAAGGGAGAACAGAAACGTTCCCCCTTGCCGAAGGGGGAGGGGGGGGTAAAGCGGGAAGTCTTCTGTTCCATTGCTCCGCTGAACATGCACCCAAGAAAACTGCCACTTCCAACTGGAAGGTTTGTGCATTCGCTTGACGGACCATGTGACAGATCAATGGAGGGGTGTCGGAGAATTCATATTTATGGATATAGCCTTACGCTTTTGCGTTAGGACATTTAACGTGAATAGCCCCCTAAGCCCGTTGGCTTTCGCTTGGCTTGAGTTTTCAGATGGGTGCTTTCTACCCTGTAAGCACAATCTGCGCATTTTATAGATGTTCTTTGTGTGAACGTAGGGTTAAGCTTCAGTGATATCCATGAATTGTGGAAGACTGGAGACGGTTGTTGGAACAATTAAATTAGCCGTAACTTCGGAAGTGATATAGACGTATGCGTGATGCAACTCACGACATCCGTATTTCGTTCAAACGTGTAAAGCTAGAAGACCTAAGAGAAAGGATATTGAATCTATGAAAGCCATGATTTTGGCCGCTGGGAAAGGTACGCGTGTACGTCCAATTACCTACACGATTCCAAAACCAATGATTCCTATTTTGCAGAAACCCGTTATGGAGTTTCTGCTAGAGTTGCTCCGGCAGCACGGGTTTGATCAGATTATGGTGAATGTCAGTCACCTCGCCAATGAAATTGAGGGCTATTTCCGTGACGGACAGCGTTTTGGCGTCCAAATCGCTTATTCTTTTGAGGGTCGGATTGAAGATGGAGAACTCATCGGTGACGCGATTGGTTCTGCCGGAGGCATGAAACGCATCCAGGAATTTATTCCATTTTTCGATGACACATTCATCGTTTTGTGTGGAGACGCGCTGATTGATCTCGACTTAACAGAAGCAGTCCGTTGGCACAAGGAAAAAGGCTCGATTGCAACCGTCATCATGAAGACGGTTTCCCGAGAAGAAGTTCCGAGCTATGGGGTTGTCGTTACAGATGACGAAGGTCGGATTAAGACCTTCCAGGAAAAGCCATCTGTGGAAGAAGCGCTGAGTACAGATATTAATACAGGTATTTATATTTTTGAGCCCGAAGTTCTCGATTACGTTCCATCGGGTGTTGAATTCGATATTGGGGGCCAGCTCTTCCCAATGCTCGTCGAGAATAATGCTCCGTTTTATGGCGTGTCGATGGACTTCCAGTGGATTGATATTGGAAAAGTTCCAGACTATTGGCAGGCGATCCGCAGCGTCCTCGCGGGTGAGGTCAAGAACGTTCCGATTCCGGGCACTGAGGTTGCCCCTGGGGTGTATACCGGGCTCAACGTCAATGTGAACTGGGACAAAGTCGATATCCAGGGGCCTGTTTATATTGGTGGAATGACCAAGATTGAAGATGGTGCAAAGATTATTGGGCCGACGATGATTGGGCCAAGTTGCTACATCTGTAGCGGTGCGACGGTTGATAACAGCGTCATTTTTGAGTACTCCCGCATTGGGCCTGGCGCGTTGTTGGCCAATAAGCTGGTATTTGGTCGTTACTGTGTTGATAAGACCGGAGCGTCTGTCGATGTACAGGCGGCAGCTCTCGATTGGTTGATTACGGATACCCGCCATGTTAAGCCGCCTACAGCTCCTGTTGAGCATCAGGCGATCGCCGAATTATTGGGCGGTGAAAAGGTTTAGTCATGGACTGAGCTAAGGCACGTTTATTCTCTATGAAGCGGTGGTCTTAGCAAACCTGATTGGGCACATCCCAAGTTCTGGAAGACAGAACTTGGGATTTTTTCATGCCGTCGAATTAACGCCACAACCAAAATCGAATGATGTATCCCAGCGCTTTTACACCATCCTTCCAGTTAATCTTTTTCCCTTCGTCGTAGGAACGTCCGTAATAGGAAATCCCCGTCTCATAAATCCGCCACTTGCGAGGCGATCGCGTCACCTTCATCGTGAATTCGACCTCAAACCCAAAATCGTTACAGGTCAGCACAATTCCATCTAACACTTCACGACGAAACATCTTGTAGCACACTTCGATGTCAGTGAGCGTTGTGTTGCACGTGAGGTCGATAAACGCAGAAATTACCTTATTGCCTAGAAGATGGTGGAAATACAGCACTCGATGGGGATTTCCGTAGAAACGGGAGCCATAGACCACATCGGCTTTCCCTTCGTCAATCAGTTTCCACATGGTTCGCCAATCCTGGGGATCATATTCCAGGTCAGCGTCTTGAATCACAATCACGTCTCCTGAGGCTTCCTGGAATCCGGTGCGGAGAGCGGCCCCTTTACCTTGGTTCTGCTGATGAAAGATAACTTTGACACAAACTGGAGCGGCGATCGCCACCGCTCCCCGACTCTCTTGGAGCAAGAAAGCGTCAGGGTCTTTCGGCGTAAAAAGCGGGTGATCAAGAGGGAGGTCACAGGTGACTGGGGCATGGGTCGGGTCTCCAAATGTATTGACCAGCCACTCGCGCGTCCCATCCTTCGAGCCATCGTCTACCAGCACCAGTTCTTTCGGGATATGAGGCATAACCTGAGCAACCTTGCCCAGAACAGTGTCGATGGTGTGGATCTCGTTGTAGACGGGAATCACAACAGATAGTTTCAAGCTCATCTCTCTCTCCAGTTCGACCTTATGAATTGCGTGACCACGCGTAAATTGATAAAGGAAGTTTAGCTTAGAGAGTGTTCTAAGTTCTACAAGTTCATAAAGCAACTCTAATCAATTTTTCCTTCATTTCACTGAGGAAAATTAGCCGCATGTCCTCCTAGGTGCGCATAAGCTGCGACCAAGTCATATCTTGGAGGATTGTATAAGTCCTCTGAGGTAGCTGGAGAATAGAAGTGGTCTCCACAGAGATCTTGCCGAACAAAAAAGGCATTTACCCCTGTTAAATTACACCCCACCAGACAGTATCCTTTAGCTTGCCCTAAAAGCTCCAAGGACTTAAGAGAAGCCCCAAATTGATCTGTTCCATCCCACTGATGAACAGGATTGTATTTCATGACATATTCGACAGGAGGTCTAAACTTTCCGTTGTATTCAATCGTGACAACTCTAGGGGATACAGAACTAATTGTTTGCCAAACATGATAGTCATTCCCATCTAAGTCGATGCTCAACAAATCAATTTCTCTACCAAATCCGCACTCGCAAATAAGCCTATCAATGTTCTCGCAAGAAACAAATTGATTGACCAACTTCAGCTGACCAGAATCAATAGGAATCTTAAACTTAGAACGAATTGACTGGCAAAAATCTGTAGATCCTTCAATCCACAAACCATGCCATTTCTGATAAAGGAGATATGTCGTATTATTTTCCAACCCGTTCCCTACACCAAATTCCACAAACGCATGGTGCTCAATACCAATTCTCCTGAATATTTCTTGTAAAATCCCATCTTCATCCGATTGAGAATAGGACTTAAACCCATATCTCTCAAGCCTTTTGTTTGATTGATATCGGTGACCCTCTAGGAGTTTCTCGATTAAGATTAGAGCATTCAATCGACAATTCTTGCTTAACGTATCTGAAATCTCATTAAGCTTTCTAAGTAATGTTTGATCCAATGAATTCATAAAATCTTTCAACGCTTTTGTTAGAGATTAAGCTAAGCTCTCTATCGATTGGGGAAAATAGTTTTGAATGACTTTAGCTTTTCTTTTATCCTCCAAATCTTACTGGATTTGATAGACGAGTTCTCTTGCTTTATGTTTTCGTTTTCAACATTCAAAGCGTCAATTTCTTTATTTTTTGATTTCAATTTTCCCTGGAGCTTCTTAATCCTACTTCTCAGCCTTCTTCGATTTTCTCTTGATTTTTCATTTTGCTGGGATACTTTTTGATTCTGCTGCTCTAACTTTTCTCGAAGACTTTGAATAGTTGTATTAAGTTGTGAAAGATCTTTCACTTGATAATTGATAATATCAAGACGATTGATTCGATCATTTTCTGAGGCATGGTATTTTACGGAAACCTCATGCAGCGCTGATTTAGATATTTCTAATTCTTTAGCTTTATCTATTAACGCCAATACTATCCGTCCTTCAGAAGTGGATAGTAACTGATTATCTATATTTTCTTGTTCAATCACTGACATGGGTTGACGACTCGCAACTAGAAACATGTCATAGCTGTACAACTCTTGTTCCAAAGTCAAGTTTGTAAAGCCTAAACGATTGAAAAACTCTTCGGCTGCTCGATGACTAAGCAAATGTAAATGCTCAATTGCTTTCATCTGCTCCAAAAAGCGATCGCCCTCTGCAACCATCTCGTCATAGGTTTTACCATCTGGATAATTTGGCATTTGAACCATAAAAACTCCATCTGGTTTGAGCAAATTAGCAGCCAATTGCATTGACTCAAACGGATGATCGAGATGCTCTAAAACATCAAATAACACGACAGCATCAAGTGAACCAGACTCTAACGTCTGATGTTCCAGTGTTCCCTGTAGCATGGGAACGTGAAATGTCTCTTTTGCGTACTCAACAATCCACGGGCTTAACTCTAAACCCATTGCGTCAAACCCTGCCCATTGCATGAGCGCAACAAAACCGCCGTGGGCACTGCCTAATTCCAGTACCTTCGCTGGGGGTAACTTGTACTTCAACAATGTACGAAGCCAGTGTACGCATCGTTCAGGAAGATCTTGGCGCGATCGCTGCACAATATCAGGCTGCCCATACTCATTCACCTGATGGGAAAACCAATATTCTTTTCCATAAAAGTCCTGACTATCATCGCTGACCTGCATCAGTTCTTCGGTCAGTCCTCGCTGGGAGACGAGAGTTCCACACACCGAGCAATACCCGTAATCAGGGGAAAAAGAACTTAAATTTGTGTTACCACACCAACAGATACGGCTTGTTGTTTGATGAGACATAAGTAATCTTTGCAAGAATGAGGCTATATCACAATTAAAAACAGAGAAAACTAAATTGATGAAAAATCAAATTTGCTGAATCGTGAAGAGATGAAGTCGGTACCTATCCCTGAAGACCGACTGCTTCCTTAAAATGCAGCCAAAGACCTCTTAATTTCCAAAATTTACTCGTTTTCATGGCCATGAGTTCAGTTTCTGCATCGTCAATTCGAGCATGGGCGATCGCAAGCTCATGCCGCTCAGCTTCTAATTCGTCGCGCACATCCTTGAGCTGTTCTCGCGTAGTTTTCAAGCGTTCTCGAACTTTCTGAACCTGATTTTTGGCTTGCA
>JAYKJC010000495.1:0-4137 GCA_035285885.1 Leptolyngbyaceae cyanobacterium
GGAATGAACGGAAACCCCTCAGCAGAGAAGAACCAATAGATTACCAGGTTGGGTCCACATAGAGGTTCACAGTAAACCGCTCTGTTTCTGGAGGAATCGCCGAAATACAGGAGCAAATCACCTGCCCACCGTCAATTTCAACTTCACACGCATGACACGACCCCATCAAACATCCCGTTGGAATGTCAATCCCCGCACGAGCCGCAACCTCTAAAATGGGCTCACCTGCACGTGCTTCAACCGTAACGTCATCTGGCAAAAAATGAACTTGAACAACAGACATAACGAATGATGAAAACGATTGAATTTTGAACCCCTTGCCTCCATCAGTTTCAGATGTGGCAAGGGGATCCACATGTCAGTCTATCGAACTTTACTGTTCTAAGGCTTCAATGATCGGGGCTAGCTCAATATAAGCTTCGACAACATCTGCCAAAGAATCCAAAGACACTTCCCGCTGTTCTCGATAGTTTGCAATTCCCGTCGGCAGTGAACTGAGTCCGCGCTGTTTACGTAACCGATTCAGCCACGCCCGACGCCACGGCCCATTGTCAAAAATGCCGTGTAAATAAGTTCCCCAAATCGACTGCGTAGAATCCACAATGCCAAGATTCATGTCATCAAACATGGCCTTATACGGCATTTCTTCGCCTTCTTTGAGATCGGGACGCACAAGCTGACTGCGTCCCTGGTGAATCTCATACCCTGCCACGGGTAAGCCCATCTGAGGATAGTTGGATGTCACCAATCGCTGACGCGCAATTTTCTGCTTTGTAATGACGGTCTTTAGGGGGACAAGTCCCAGCCCTTTAAAGCGCCCTTCGTGACCTTCAACGCCTTCGGGATCGGCTAGCATTTGCCCCATAATCTGAAAACCGCCACAAATCCCGAGCACCGTTCCGCCCGCTGCGGCGTATTCCTGGAGCGCTTCGCCCATTCCGGTTCGCTGCAAGTCAATTAGATCCGCAATCGATGTTTTTGATCCTGGAATGATGACGGCATCTGGATATCCCAGCTTTTCTCGCAATCCGACATACTTGAGATTGACCGTCGATTCAGCTTCGAGCGGGTCAAAATCGGTGAAGTTAGAAATGCGGGGCAAGCGAATCACAGCAACAGTAATGTCCGTGGGGCTGTGTCGGGATGCCGTTGCCTCCGACAATGAGAGAGAATCTTCAGCAGGAAAGAGCTGATCCATCCAGGGAATAACACCGATGACAGGGATTCCCGTTCGTTCCTCAAGCCAATCAATGCCCGATTGAAGGAGCGATCGCTGTCCCCGAAACTTATTGATTACGATTCCCTTGACCAATGCCCGCTCATCAGGCTCTAGCAATTCCAGGGTTCCGACCACATGCGCAAAGGCACCGCCTCGGTCAATATCAACCACCAAAATGGTGGGTGCATTGAGGTGCTTCGCCACTCGCATATTCGTCAAGTCTCGGTGCTTGAGATTCACCTCAGCCGGACTCCCCGCCCCTTCACACACCAGCAAATCAAATTCATCACCCAATTTTTGCAGTGACTTCTGAATCACCTGCCAGCCGACATCAAAATACTGCTCGTAATAATCTGCCGCCGCCACATTGCCGACTGAACGCCCTCCAATAATGACCTGAGACGTTTGATCCCCTTGTGGCTTGAGCAAGATTGGATTCATTTCAATGCGAGGGGCAACCCCTGCGGCCCATGCCTGCACCGCTTGAGCATGACCAATTTCCCCGCCCGTAGCCGTGACGTAAGCGTTCAACGCCATATTTTGCCCTTTGAACGGAGCGACACGCCATCCTTGCCGAGAAAGAATGCGACACAATGCTGCTGTCAGGAATGATTTTCCTGCATGGGAGGTTGTTCCAACGACCATTATGGCTTTCATCAAGACCCTCCAAGCATGAAGTAGTAAGCAAAAATGCCGAACAACAAGCAGCCCCGTAATGAGACTCCGTCGTTCTGGCAGTAGGAACCAAGCTCCATTTCAAAGAATTCAAACATCATCATGAATCAACCTAATCCCACCCATTGTTGCTCGGATATCCATTTGAAACGAAGCCGACTTGACCATAACTCAGAGAGCTTCTTCAAATGTGGGTTACTGTAACCAGTCGGGCAGCCGCAGCCATCGACTTAATGCATCGCGTGCGTAATCAAACCAGGATGGTTCGCCAAAGGAATTATCGCTCTTTTGCCACAAATCGACCAATTGACGCCCCAACGGCGTCAATCGAAAACTGTCCGTTAAGCCTTGGCCATCGACCTCTCGACGTAATACCCCCGTTCGGAGTAACCACATCAGAGAATATTCGGCACTCGCTTCTGTTAATGGGGTGCGCGTAAATCCTTTGTTGGTTCCATTATTCCCAGCAATTGATTTCAAGCTGACTCCATGCTGCTGCATTGCTAACAGTAATGGCATCTCAAAAGGAGAACAAAGAACTGCACGACGGGCACGCCCCATCACCCAAGATTCGTATCTGATCATTCGAAGACTTTCACCCCGAGCAAACCCTCATATTGATGTTTATTACCTCGAAAAAATAACAGTTGCAGACGAAGCCAGCAATTTCTCAACCTATGCTCTGAACCTAACTCTGAGCCCATATGCCGATAGCAAGTACCAGACCTCTGAAGAATTAGAAAAAAATTGACCACTGGGCAATCGTTTAATTAGTCGTTTAATTAATCGTTTAACTAAGAAATAGAGGCGCTTCATCTAGAGGCGCTGAATCCATATACGTAAGAGTATATGAGCAACACATCTATTCCTCAAAAAAAGACGCATCCCTGAGTAGATTTCTTAACGAAACCCTAAAAGCATCCTCAATGGATACCAATAGGACTTACGCAAGTCCTCTATATTTAACGCATTTTTGGGGTAGTGGCAGGTGCAGCCCGCCCCCACTCAAAAAAATGCGTAAGTCCTGACCGATTTTCTGTGTTTCGGCAACCCATTTTAATGAGGCGTGTGCCCCCGCAACCTTACAGCGATTCGCGGGGAACTGACACTTGGCGAATTGATATTAGTCATTTGCCCTGATGAACCTGCATCTTACAGGTGCCATCGTAGAGCTAACTGGTACCCGCTTGCGCTTTTCTACTGGCATCTACTCATCACGGATTGGCGGCTCGATTTATAGCGGTTTGCAAGCGCGTTAAGCACAAAAACAGTTGTGTGGGTCGCGCTGCGCCCCACACAACTGTACTTAACCACCGCGCCTAGTTCGTTAAATCTCAATAGGCCCAGCATCCCAAACAGGTCGAACATCTACCCACCCAATGGCGTCCATTCCCTTGCCAATGGGTAGAGCGGTATGCCGGATTAAGCACAGGCAAGGGGCTTAAGCCCCTTGTTCACGGGTTGATTTTGTACGTGATCCATTGGCATACCGCTATAAATTTTTACGTTGCGAAGTAGACCTCATTGTTTGATAGGAGCACCTCAATGGTCTTTTTGGATTCCTCTACCGTTCACCTGTTGGCTTCCATGAACCGTTCAACTAATGCTTTAGATTCGCCAGTATCTTTTTCCTTGGCCGATTCTGCGGCCACCTTATGGGACCCACTGCCATCGCACGATGGCCTGATGGATGCTCCTGATTCGTTGGACAATCTAGCCTCCTTTGCCAAGACAGATGATGTGCTCGGCGATGACGAGTGGCTCGTCTCATCACGACAAACAAAACGGATGAGGTCAACACTCAGCGCACAGGAGACAAGCCGAGGAACCCGCCGCAATGATCGCCTCCGTGGAACAAATCGCGCCGATAGACTCCGAGGGTTGAACGGCAATGATGTTCTCATTGGTAGAGGCAGGGGCGATCGCCTTTTTGGCGGCAATGGCAACGATCGGCTCCAGGGTGGAAGTGGTGATGATGTGTTGCTTGGGGAGAAGGGGGGCGATCGCCTCATCGGTGGCGGTGGTGACGACATTCTCGATGGAGGAGAAGGCAAAGACATCTACACGGGAGGCAAAGGCAAAGACACCATTGTGACTCGGCTCGGAGACGGGCACTCAAAGCTCGGTAAGGCAGACATTGTCAAGAAATTTCAAAATGGACGAGATACCATTGAACTCGAAGACATCACCGTTGAGTCTCTGGCCATCGTCCAGGGGACAGGCCGACGCAGTGACGATACTCT